>JANMRJ010000472.1:0-1177 GCA_031370985.1 Acidimicrobiales bacterium | reverse complement strand
GCGTGGCCCGGCGAGCGCGAGTGGTGCGCCGGGGTCGCCCGCCGCCTGAACGCCGAGCGCACCCGCCTGCCCGCAACCGCCGGCGGACGCGCCACGAGCGGTGGCCATGGCCCTTGAAGGCTGAGAGGCGGGCGCCCGGGGCTGAGACGAGCGCGCGTCGACCGCTCCGGCCTCCGCGCTGGCGAGGGCGGCCGGCAGGTCCCGTGCTTGCACCGGTGAAGGCGGCGTGCGTTCTACGATTGCCGGCGATCGGGGCTCTCTGCGCACGGAACAGGAGGCGACGGGGTGCCAACCGCGCCCCGGATCGGACCTCCATGGCAATGAGTCGCGGCGATGGGCCCCTTTGGCCCGCTGCAAACGAGAACAGCGAGCAAGGACCAGCCCATGGACGACCTGGATCGAGAGTGGCAGCGCAAGGGCGCATCTCTCAGCGACAAGCGGGCTCGTGAGGAGTTCGGGCTCACCCAGGGTGAGATCGTCGATGCGGTCGACGCCGGCAAGCTCCACTACCGCCTCAGCTCGACGCACGGGAACCCATGGTTCAGGCTCCTGCGCAGCGAGGTCGAGGAACTCGTCAAGACCGCTCACGGCGACCAGCACCTCAGGCAGGTGCAGGTGCGCTCCGAGTTGGTGGCGGTCAACCGTGAGCTGAAGCGGCTGCGGGCCCAGCTGGCCGCGTTGGAGGAGCGCCGAGCCGCGCTCATCGCCGGTCTGGCGCCGTCGAACTGAGAGACGCAGAGGGCGCCTGGCACGCGCTGTCTCGAACCGCCAGCAACCCGCTCCGGGACCCCACTAGCTAGCCGCCACTGACCGTCGCTCCGACGGACCAGGGAAGGACCAAACAGGCCGCCGACCCACAGAACCGCAGGTCAGCGACCTACAGCCTCAGATATCGTAGTTCTGTTGCGGCGCACCGGCTGACCTGCGCCGATGGGCTGAAACACGTCCTGACCTGCGGAAACGCTGTCCGCCGGTGACCGCCCCGAACCGCTGTGGTCCTTCCTCTGAAGGACCATGCCGCCGTTTCTCCGGGCGCGGCGAACTCGTCAGTGGCCGCCCTCGATGCTCGGGTCATCGGCAAGCTGCGCAAGCCAAGCCACGGGCATCGCCGAGGGCGTGTCCGGAACCGGGACTGGCGTCCTGGCGGACGCAGTACGCTCCGCGCACAGCAGCCCCC
>JANMRJ010000469.1:0-2212 GCA_031370985.1 Acidimicrobiales bacterium | reverse complement strand
ACCAGCTCCGGCCGGCCCGCGGTTGGTGGAGGATACGACCTGTCGGTGCAGCATCGCTCCGCTTGCGCCCGGCTTCTCTGCTGGCAGCCGTACCCTGGTGGAGGTGCCGCGTCGACGTCCGATCTACGTCGAGTCCCGGGTTCACGCGCCCATGGACGCGCTGTGGGCTGCGACCCAGGACCCGGGCCAACACCAGCGCTGGGACCTTCGTTTCGGCACGATCGACTACCTGCCCCGGGAGGACGGCGAGCCGCAGCGCTTCACCTACGCGACCACGATCGCGCCCGGCGTCACGATCGCCGGCACCGGGGAGTCACTCGGCGACCGTGACCGGTCCGACGGGTCCCGCTGGTCGGGCCTGAAGTTCTGGGCGGATGACTGGCGGTCGATCATCGATGCCGGCGCTGGCTACTGGCGGTACGTCCCGACGGAGGACGGTATCCGCTTCCTGACCCGCTACGACTATCGGCCCCGGTGGGGAAGGCTCGGGGAGCTCGTGGATCGGTGGGTGGTCCGGCCCGTCTTCGGGTGGGCGACAGCCTGGAGCTTCGACCGGCTCCGCCTCTGGCTCGAGGAAGGGACCCCCCCCGGAGCGGGCACGCGATCAGGCGATAGCCCACGCCGCCGCTGTCGCCGGGCTTGGTGGCGTTTGGCTTTACCAGGGCCTGGTTCCGAAGCTTTGGAAGGTCGATCCGGACGAGGTCGGCCCCTGGCGACGGCTCGGGTTGGGCGAGGACCGGGCGAGGCAGGTCGTGCGAGCCGCCGGTGTCGCCGAGATCGCCTTCGGCATCGCGACGATCGTCGGATCCCATAGACGCTGGCCGTTCGTCGTGACGGCCGTGGCCATGCCCGTGCTCGTCGCCAGCGCAGCGATCACCGATCGGAGAGCGCTCTCCCGTGCGTTCAACCCGGCATCGCTCAACTGGGCCATGACCGCCTTGGCGGGCGTGGCGTTGGCCACGATCGACGGGCGTCCCTCCGGACGCCGGCCGTTGCGGGCGGCGCCCGACCGTCAGCCCGAGGTGGGAGATCTTCCATGATGTCCATCTACCAGCAGGCCCTCGGCGACGACTTCGCCCGGTTGCACCCAAAGATTCAATGGCGATTCGGGTTCTCCTCGGAGGACGGCGTGTGCCAGATCGGGACAGGTGTCATGGACGAGGTGTGGCGGGGGCCGTGGTGGACGCTGCCGTTTCTGCTCGTCGGGTCGACCCGCCGAGTGCTCTTCCCGAGCCGGGGCCGCGACGTCCCCTTCATGATCTCGAACTACGCCTACGTCGACACCTTCGGGCGGGAGACCGTCACGTGGTCCCGGCGGTTCAAGTTGCGACGCCGCCTCCGGGCATTTGACGCGACCATGATCCTGAGCAGCTCTCGGGGCACAGTCATCGACTACCTGGGCACCCATCAGCATCTCGCCGTCGACATCCAGTGCTCCGTCGACGACCACGGTGGGATGTGCATCCGCAGCGGCGAGCAGCGCTTCTACGAAGGGCCGATTGCGTTCCGGATTCCGAGCTTGTTCTCGGGCGTGGCCGAGGTGCGGGAGTGGTGGGACACCGAAGGTGAACGGTTCGGCATCGACGTACGTGTGTCGAACCGGACCTTCGGGCCGCTGTTCGGATACCGGGGCTCGTTCACCGTGGTCGAGCGACCCTGCTCGCGGGCTGAGATCCCATTGGACGTGCTCCCCCTCCGCGAGGAGATCCGGGAGTAGCGAACCCATGCGGAGCGAGAGACCACCGACGCCCGGAGGAGGTTCCGTATCTCCAGCTCGGTCCCGACGCGCCGCATGTATGGACGGCGCCCGAGCACCTCCTCGACGATGACCACCCAGGCAACGGAGGTGGCCAGGGCGATCCCAAGGTTCGTGACGTTCGCAACGACACCGGTCGCTCCGCCCTGAGTGGGCGATTGCGGTCGTCCAGCCGGGGAGCGGAAGAGGTCAACGCCGAGCACTGCGTTCCGCGACGGGCGGTTCCCTCTCTGGAAACTGACACATCGTGTCGCTTCCGAACTGGGCTCGCGGAACGTTCGGTCCGTGAATCGAAGGGCTCAGCGAGGGCTCATCGGCAGCCCCTACTGCGGGTTTCGGGCTTATCTTGGCCGTACCCCAGGTAGAGGGCGACGACCTCGGCGTCGGCGGGGAGGGACTCGAAGCCATGGCTCCCACACCAGGACAGGAAGGCCCGCCAGTCGGTGGCGTAGTTGC
>JANMRJ010000424.1:0-7494 GCA_031370985.1 Acidimicrobiales bacterium | reverse complement strand
TCGCCGACGTCGGTCGCCCCGTGTCGGACCAGCACGCCGGCGTTCCGTCCCGGCTCGGGGTCGACGCCGATCACGGGCTGACCGTCGAGGTACTTGGCCACGTTGGCCACCAGGCCGTCCTGGCCGACCACCACGACGATGTCCTCAGGGCCGAAGAGGAACCGGTCGAGATCGCCCGGCCGACCTGGCCTCGGCGCCAATCGGCCGGGATCAGGGCGGCCACGGTCGCCACCGCGGTGTGCAGCGCCTGGTGGCGGGCCGCGACCTCGTCAAGGCTGCGGTTTCGGGAGCGGAGGAAGAAGGCGGCCTGCTGGCGGGTGCCGTGGCGGGCGATGAGCCCGTCGAGCTCGGTCGGCCTGGTCACGACGACCGCCCGGGGGGCGATGCTCTGGGCCAGCTCGATCTGGTTCGCGAGCTCATTCTCAGCGATGGCCCGCTCTCGGTGCACGGCGTCGGCCCGGCGCTCGTAGGTGGCCCGGTCGGCGTCCTGCTGGACGGCTTCACGGGTCCAGAAGGACAGGCCGGTGCCCTGGCGCACGACCCTTCCCTTGCGCTGGTGCCGGACGTACGCGGTCGGTTGGGACCGCAGGTGGCGGAGGAACAGTGAACGGTGGATGTCTGCCATGGGGTGGCCTCCTTCTCGTCAGCTCGACGATAACTTGTTCGGGCCTAATCGTCAAGATGACGATTACTATGGGCAGCGTGCCATCGTTCCGGGCGACCGCCGTGACCGTCGACCTCGTCGTGCTCACCGTCCGCGACGGCGCTTTGTCCGCCCTGCTGGTCCGACGGGGCGTGTCGCCCTATCGCGGCCGGTGGGCGCTCCCCGGCGGATTCGTGCTGCCCGACGAGGATCTGGACGAGGCGGCAGCCCGGGAGCTAGAGGAGGAGACCGGGCTCGCGCCTGACGCGGTCCACCTGGAGCAGCTGCGGACGTACGGTGATCCCGGACGCGATCCGAGGGGGCGCGTGGTGACCGTGGCCTACCTCGCCCTGCTGCCCGACCTCCCGGCGCCCGTGGCGGGCACCGATGCCGCGGCCGCCCGCTGGTCGGTGGTGGACGACGTGTCGGGTGGGGGAGCCCGGCTGGCGCTCGACTACGACCGCATCTTGGACGACGGGGTCGAACGGGCCAGGGCGAAGCTGGAGTACACGCCGCTCGGTACCGCCTTCTGCCCGGCGGAGTTCACCATCGCCGAGCTTCGCCAGGTCTACGAGGCGGTTTGGGGGACAACGTTGGATCCGCGAAACTTTCACCGCAAGGTCACAGGAACCCCGGGCTTCGTCGTTGAGAGGGCGGGGTCGACGACCAGGAACGGGGGCCGGCCGGCCCAGCTCTACCGCCGGGGCCAGGCCACGCTCCTGCACCCCGCCATGCTTCGTCCGGAATAGGTTCCGGCGCCCTCCGTAGGCATCAGCGGTGGCGCATACTTGGCCCATGCTCTTCTCGCGGCACAAGAGCCGCCTGCCGACGGCCGATGAGACACTGCCCGGCCGTGATACCCCCCTGCCCGTCACCGAGAGCCACCTGGTGAAGGGCACGCCGCTCCAGCCCCCCTTCCCGGAGGGCCTGGAGACAGCGATCTTCGGCCTCGGCTGCTTCTGGGGCGCAGAGCGCAAGTTCTGGACCACGCCGGGCGTCTACACGACCGCCGTCGGCTACGCCGGCGGCTACACACCCAATCCCACCTATGAGGAGACGTGCAGCGGCCGGACCGGCCACACCGAGGCGGTGCTCGTGGTGTTCGACCCGGCCATCACGTCCTTCGATACCCTCCTGCGCCTCTTCTGGGAGAGCCACGACCCCACCCAGGGCATGCGCCAGGGCAACGACATGGGAACGCAATACCGCTCCGCCATCTACGCCTCTTCGCCGGAGCAACTCGCCGCCGCCGAGGCGTCGCGCCACACCTACCAGCAGATGCTGACTCAGGCGGGCTACAGAGCGATCACCACCGATATCGCTGAGGACACCCGCTTCTTCTACGCCGAGGACTACCACCAGCAGTACCTGGCGAGGAACCCGAGTGGCTACTGCGGGCTGGGTGGCACCGGCGTGACCTGCCCCGTCGGCCTGGCCGCTGCCGACTGACCCGCTGGGGGACTCACTCTTGCCCCTCCTCCTCAAACGCCTCGTCCATGAGCGTCGTCGCCCGTATCGATGCCTCCGCGGCCCGGGACAGGTCGCGGTAGAAGAGGCGACCGGGCGAGCCCAACGGGAGTCGCGCCGCGACGGCGGCCCCGTGATCGCGTTGCCGCACGTCGTCACTCGATGGCTCACCTGGCATGTGCTCCCGAACGCCCGTCGCCGCGCAGGACGCCAGATCGAGCCGTACGCGGCGTAGCCAGTGCCGGCCGTGGGCGTCGGCTGCGGTGAGCAGGGCGACCACGAAGTCTTCCCGATCCAGTACGAACGACCTCGGTGCGTCCGAAAGCAGCATCGACACGGTCATGAGATCTCGCGGGTCCGGCGACGGGATCCACTCGCGCAGGCACGCCACCACTTGGTCGTCATAGTCGCCCGAGACGGCGGCCCACAGCTGCGGTACCCAGAACCGGTGATGGTCGTCGTCAAGGTGAAGCAGCGCCCAGGTCCGGAGCGAGACGAGAACCTCGTCGAACCGACGTGAGTCTCGAAGGCGGAGGGGCGAGTGTTCGTCCGCCCAGTCGAATGGGAACGGCCGAGGGGGCACGGGGCTCTCCCCGAACCGATCGATGCGCCGTTGCAGGAGACTCCCACAGGAGGCGGAGCACCTCGGGCAGGTCGTCGATGCTGTACGTCGCTCCTCGGAGAAAACCAGGGATGGCCTCCGGGACCCAGTCGGTGCTCCGGCTATCCACGAGCCACGGCCAGGCGGTATCCTCCCTGTCGTCAGCGGGCTCGTCGATGGCAATCTCGGCCAGTTCGATGGCCCGAACCGGCTGGGCCGCGAGATGTCGGACAATCCGCTCAGCAACTCACACCGCCCCAGGTTGTCCGCGGCGCGGAACTCGCGCTGTATCGCACCCCAGGTCGCGTCGAGGAGATGGGCACCGGTCGTGGCGGACGCCTGCCAATCGAGTCGCGCCAGGTTGCGTACGAGGTTGAGCCGATAGGTCGACATCGCGTGCGAGAAGGTACGAACCGCGCGGCCCGGGTCCAGGCCCGCTTCCTCGACCAAGTGGTCGGCGAGCACGTTGGGGACCACGCGTCGCATCCGCCCGCAACGGCGAAGGAGGCCACTGCGATCGAGTGTTCCCATCAGGCCGACGACGGCGTCGGCGGGCCGACCCAGCAGGTGCTCGGCCAGCTCGAGGAACCGAGGATCGTCGGGGTCCACTGGCTGCACCAGCGCCACGACATCGAGAAGGGCCCGGAGGTCGCGTTCGTCGCCCACCTTGGCGATGTTCCCGAGAAGCTCTTCCCGAAAGGTGCGCAGGAGCATCTCTCCGAACCCGTGCTCGCTTCGGAGCAGCCGCGGATCGGTCCGCCCGGCGGCCACCAATCGGCTCCCCAGCACCGTCGCCGCCGGGCAGTCGATGGTCAGCTCGGCAACGGTGGTCGCTAGTGTCGGAGAGCCGCCATAGAAGTCGAGCACCTGGCGCGCCAGCGCTGCGCATTCATCGACCGTCAGCGCCGGCAACCGGAGCGAGTAGTCGTTCGACTGCTCGTAGCTCACGATGCCTGAGCGAGCGAGAGGCCGGGCCGGCACGTCGCCGGGGAGCTCTCCCAGACTTCCTGGTCCCGACGGGATGTGAGACACCCGTCTGCCCGAGGAGCGGCCCCGCCGTCGCCGCTTCGACCTACCCCGACCTTCCGACCGAGCGCGCTCCGAGTGGGCCTGGCGCAGTACTTCACCCTCCGGATGTTGGAGCGGCTCGCCGACGCTCCCATGCCGCAGCGTTCGAGCGTCTGACCGACAAGCGGGGACAACCTCGGCTCGCCATGCGCTCCGTGCCGCTCTACAGAGCACGCGTGCCGCTCTACAGAGCACGGGCACCATCGGTCCTGCCGCCAGCAGGGGCCGGGCCCGCTCGTGCTGGCTGTGGTCGGTGAGCAGGCCGGCGATCACGACACTGGGCGTCGACCGCAATCACCGGCGCTGGCGCTCGACCATCTCACGGACCATCTCCCAGTCGAGCTTGGCGACATCGGGCCCCCGCTCGGCAACGAGCAGGCCGTCGCGCTCCAGTAGCCCGACCTCGCTCGGGACGGCGCGCAAGACGAGCTGATTGTCGCCCTCCTCGAGCTCCCGCTCCGGTCGGGCGGCCTCGTGCTGACCTTTGATCGGCGTGACTTCGACGTGGTTGCTGGCGAGGCCGCCATCAGCGTTCGCCCGGCGTAGGCAAGCCTGAGGATCACCCCACCTCCGTTGGCCGGTGTGGTGATGGCCGTTTCGGGCAAGAATGGGCCGCGCTCTGTAGCCTGTGGCAATCCCGGTGCCATTGGTGGTGCCGCCGCGACCACATGGCCACCGACCTAGGACGTATCCCACAAGTGGCCCCGAAGGGGCGCCGGCGCCCCGGTCCGCGCCATCGCGACACCTGGGTGTTCGGCGGCGCCTCCGCCCGGACCGGCGAGTGGCTGCGGCCCAAGCGCCCCCGGCGCTCCAGCATGCGGCGCCGGCGGCGGATCCCAGCCGTCACCGCGGCCCTCGCAGTGGGGTACGCAGCCGCCGGCCTCTACGGCATCGGCGCCATCCGCGACTTCGTGCACGTCGGGGTGACCGTCGACGGCCTGGCCGCGAACGCCATCCTCACCTCGGCTGCCCTCGCGGAGCTGCCGGTCCATTTCGCGGTGAAGCCCGCCGAGCACCTCGATCGCAGCTCGCTGGAGCTCGACGGAGTGGCCGTGCCCGGCACCGGCTTCCAGATACACGAGACCAGCGTGCTGTGGCGCCCCGGGTCGCTGCCGGAGGGCGGCCACGTCATCGTCCTGTCCGTGCCCCGGCCCGGGATGAGCCCCGCTCGCTTCCATCGCCGCTTCACCGTCGACAACACGCCGCCGCCGATCGGCGTGCCGCCGCTCCTCGATGCGTCGGGTGTCTGTGAGCCGGTCACCATCCATGGACGGGTGGAGCCGTCCACGACGTTGACCCTCGACGGGGTCCCGCTGAAGAACTCGAACGGGACGTTTACCCTCCACTACGACCGCCCGCCGGCGGCGCCATTGCGGCTCAGTGCCACCGACCCGGCGGGGAACTCCACTCGCATGGAGGTGATCGCTCCGGTCACCTACCCCGGCGGACAGGGGGTGCACGTGACCGCTGCGGCCTGGGGGTACGAGCCGCTGCGGCGGGGCATCCTCGCCCTCGTCGATGCACGGTTGGTGTCCTCGGTCGAGCTGGACATCAAGGACGAGGGGGGCATCCTCGGCTACGACTCGCGGGTCCCGCTCGCCAACCTGGTCGGCGCCGTCCGGCCCGAGTTCAAGCTGAAGGAGACCGTCGCCGAGCTGAAGAGCCGCGGTGTGCGCGTCATCGGCCGCATCGTGGCCTTCCGCGACGCGCCGCTGGCCAAGTGGGCCTGGGACAACGGCCGCCGGGACTGGGTGGTCCAGACCCCGGGCGGGAAGATGCTCGACACCTACGGGGGTTTCACCAACCTGGCCAACCCCGAGGTGGGGCGTTACAACCTGGACATCGCCCTGGAGGCCGCCGCGGCCGGCCTCGACGACATCCTCTGGGACTATGTCCGCCGACCCGAGGGTGACCCCGCCACCATGGTGATCCCCGGCATAGGTGGCGTCGTCGATTCGTCGTCGACCGCTATCGCCAACTTCCTGGGTATGACCCATGCCGCTCTGCGCGAGCGATGCGTCTACCAGGGCGCGTCGGTGTTCGGGATCGCCGCCGACCGGCCCGACGCCGTCGGCCAGGATGTTGGGCGCATCGCCCGCCACGTCGACTACATCGCGCCGATGCTCTACCCCTCGCACTGGGTGTCGGGGGAGTACAACGTGAAGAACCCCAACAAGCAGCCCTACGACATCGTCAGGGCTGCCCTCGCCGACTTCCAGGCCAAGACGGCGGGGACCGGCGTCGCCTTGATGCCATGGCTCCAGGACTTCAGCCTCGGCGCAACCTATGGGCCGGCGGAGGTACGGGCGCAGATGGACGCGGCTGCCAGCCTCGGCGTCCCCGACTGGCTGCTGTGGAACGCCGGCGCCACCTACACGACGGGCGCCCTCGACCCGTCCCGCGTCTCGGTGCGTGCCTGACCCGACTGCCTCACACAGCCAACATTTTCGCTAAGGGTACAGATGACACCTGCCGATAAGGCGATTGACCTACTCGGGAGTAATGGGGGTCACATTGCGAAGCAGCAAGTACGTCGGGTTCCTGGCAATCGCCTTGGGATTGCTGCTCGTCGTCTGCGCCGCGGTTCTGCCGGTCAGCCCGACCAGCCAGCGCTTCGGGCCCTTCCGGGTGGATGTCCGTGGTGACAATTGCGGCCCGGCCGGCGAAGTTGTAGCCGGCGACTCCAACGGCGTGTGCAAGTCGGCCGCCCAGAAGCGCATGGTGGCCGCGGCGGCCGTCGGCCTGGTGGTCATCGCCCTCGGCATGGCCCTCTTCGCCGGCGGCGACGAGGGCGCTCACGCATCGAGGATCGTCGTCGGCTCGCCCCACGTACGGCGCGGCTTGGGAGCCCGCCACCGCTACAAGCCGGGCTGAGGACGTACAGCCGGTTGCATCACAGGTGACTGTGAGCGGTTTCCCAGGTTGAGCGGCTCACCCTGCGGCGGAGACGGTCAACCGTCTTCAGTACGCCGACCTGGAGATCGACGAGGACACCATGCGGGTGAGCCGGGGCGGGCGCCCGATCCAGCTGTCGCCGACGGAGTTCAAGCTGCTGCGCTTCCTGCTGATGAACCGGGAGCGATTCCTGTCCAAGAGCCAGATCCTCGACCACGTGCGGCAGTACGACTTCGGCGGGAGCGGCGGGGTCGTCGAGAACTAAGCCAGAGCCGGAACCTCCCGTGGCGCAGGGTCTTCTTGCGGCCGCCCAGGGTGACGACATCGCGGCGAGCACCCGTGGTGCAGAGCCCGACTACACCAGCTGGACCAGTTGGCCAGACGCCACGAAGGGTCCTCATCTTGTGGGGGTGCATTTTGACATGATCGACAGTCAGCCCATCTGCGTGGGAATCGAGTTTTGGTCGCGAAACCCACCCCGAGGGGAACGTGAGCCCGTCTTTGTGCGCCAAGAGCAGTCGCCTGCCTCCATCGACACGACGCTGTGGAGACGTCTGCCCGTCGGTCGACTGCTTCGCGAGTCGAGGGCCCGTCACGAAGCTCTCGCCCAGCGACTCGCGGAAGACTCGGAAAGATTGGCCACCGCCGGCGCGAAGTCTGCTGCGGCGACCAGACTCGACGCCGCTGAGATCCTTCGCGATGGCCCGGACGTTGCGGCGGTTGAGCTCGGACTGGGTGGTCGCCTGGGGCCACCCGGTGCTGCTGGTGGAGACCTTCGTCGACCCGTCCCGTCACTTCGGCACCTGTTATGCCGCGTCGT
>JANMRJ010000402.1:0-1124 GCA_031370985.1 Acidimicrobiales bacterium | reverse complement strand
TGCTCGTCGGCCTGCTGCCGACGCTGTTGCACCCCGACCCTCAACAGGCGATGGCCGTGGGCCTCGGGATTGGCGCCACCCCGTATGGCATGTCGCGCGACCCGCGACTGGACAGCCTTGATGTCGTCGAGATCTGCGGTGGCGAGATCGACCTGCTCCATGTGCTCGCCCGGCGGGGCGCCACCGAGATGGACAGCCTGCTCGATGACCCTCGGGTCGACATCCATGTCGGCGACGGGCGGAAGTTCCTCCTGTCGTCGAGGAAGCGTTTCGACGTGATCACCGTCGACGTGGTCCGGCCCCAGTCAGCCTTCAGCGGGAACCTGTACTCGGTCGAGTTCTACGAGCTGCTCCGCAGCCGCCTGGCCCCCAACGGCGTCGTCGCCCAGTGGATCGCCACGCCCCGCGTGCTCAACAGCGCCACCGAGGTGTTCCCCCACGTCCTGCGCCTGTCAGTGGCGAGCTACGACGGCTCGCAGTTCATGATCGCCAGCCAGCAGCCCATCACCTTCGACCGGGCCGCGATCCTCGAACGCTTCCGGGCCCTTGAACCGAGCCGAGCCTTCTCGCCGGCCCAGGTGGCGTCGATCACCAACTTCCTTATGACCGTCGACCCTGGCGAGGTGTCGGTGGTCAAGCGGATCGACGAGGGCGGCCTCAACCGCGACTTGGCCCCCCGGGACGAGTACTTCCTCAACAACCCGCCCAGCGTCGAACTGCGGGGCTGAGCCCTTCACTCCCGACGATGCGGGCCCCTTACGGGTAGGGGCTCCACCGGATCGAGGCGCCGATAGCCGCACCGGCCAGGAGCGCGCCGAGGGCGACGAAGGGGGCGGTCATCTCCTGGCGCTGCTTCTGGACCGTGACGTCCTTGGGGATGTCGGCGAAGACCTTCCGAAGCTGCGAAGCGTCTTGCGCGCTGTAGTGCTGTCCGCCCGTCCGGTCGGCGATGGCCTGCAACGTCTCGTTGTCGGCCCGCAGCGGCGAAGCACCTCCGCCCCCTCCGGGTCCACCGGCACCGCCGAACCCGCCGCCACCGAACCCACCCGCGCCGAACCCGCCCGCGCCGAACCCACCCGCGCCGAATCCGCGCTGGGTGTCGCCGCCGAGCTGCTGCGCCGAGC
>JANMRJ010000368.1:0-2026 GCA_031370985.1 Acidimicrobiales bacterium | reverse complement strand
CGACCGCCGGCAGGCGCTCACCATAGTGCGACAGGAACCCCGCCGCAGCGAGGCCGGATGGGTAGAACCGCGGCGTCCAGCCAGGGTACGAGAACCCGCTCGTCCCGGCGAACAAGCGCCCGGACACGGGTCGGTCAGCGAGCGCCGTCGGGAGCCTGGGCCTCCGGCACGTCCGTCGCGCAGCGAGCCGGCTCGCCCTGTCCGGGCCCGGCCTGCCTGGCCATCGCGGTCATCGAGCGCTCGACCGTGTCGAGGTCCGCCGGGTCCAGCACCGCCAGAAAGTGCTCACTGATGCCACGCAGGTGGGTGGGCGAGGCCGCCCGCAATCGGGTCAGTCCTCGTCCCGTCAGGACCGCCTCGGCACCGCGGGCATCGGCCATGCAAACGCTTCGCTCGGCCAGCCCATCACCGACGAGCCGATCCATCAACCGGGTCACCCCGCTCTTGCTGAGCAGGACCGCCTCGGCCAGCTGACCCATCCGGATCCGCCGACCGGGAGCCTGGGCGATGGTCAGCAGCGCTTCGTATTCGGCAAGCGAGAGGTCGTGCTCCACGCGCAGCTCCTCGTCCAGCCGACGCGACACGCGAGCATGGGCGAGCAGGAACGCGCGCCACGGTGCGAGGCGCGGATCACGGGCGGTCAGTCGTCGGGCGACAGGCTCGGAAACGGTCATGGTGCGGATGCTATCACCCTGCGGGAGGGGCGGAAGAGGTTGTTGACAGCGCAACGATATCGCTTTATGGTTGAGGCGTCAACAACATCTCACGTGCCGGCAACGCCGGCGCACTCAGAGGCTACGCAACCATGGCGACATTCGCGATCGATCCGGCCCACACGGACGTCCTCTTTTCGGCCAAACACATGATGGTCACCAGCGTCCGTGGCAAGTTCACCGACGTGTCCGGAACTGTCGAGATCGTCGACGCGGACCCGATCGCCTCGACGGCGGACATCACCGTCCAGACGACGAGCATCGATACCGGGTTCGGGGCCCGGGACACGCACCTGCGGTCCGACGACTTCTTCAGCGTCGAGCGCTACCCGGAGATCCACGTGACTTCCACCGCGATCCGCCCGAAGGGTGGCAACGACTTCGTCGTGACCGCCGACGTGACGATCCGGGACGTCACGAAGCCGGTCGACTTCGACGTCGAATTCCTCGGTTTCTACCCAGCCATGGATGGCGCCCGCCGCGCTGGCTTCAGGGCCACCGCCAAGGTCAACCGCAAAGACTGGAACCTCAACTGGAACGTGGCCCTGGAGGCCGGCGGTCTGCTGGTCGGCGACGCGATCAAGCTCGAGGTGGAGGTCGCGCTCCAGCAGGCGATCGCCCTCGCCGCCTGACCCCGGGCGGACCGCCGACGAGGAGCGGTCAACGCCGGACTATCCTGTCGTCGATGATCACCACCGACCGACGCTTCGGCGCCCAGAGCATGTCCGCCCCGCTCCACGACGTCGTGGTCAAGCGGCCGGGTGCGGCGTTCGGGGCCGCCTTCGACGACCCGGCGCATGGATTCCTCCACCCGGTCGATCTCGAGGTCGCGCGCGCAGAACACGACGCCTTCGTCACGACGCTGGTGGGTCTCGGGCCGCGCGTCCATCTCCTTGACGTCGAGCTCGACACGCCGGACCTCGTCTACACCTTCGATCCGCTGCTCGTGACCGACCGCGGAGCGATCCCGCTGCGGCCGGGCAAGCCCAATCGAGCACCGGAACCGGTGGCGATCGAGGCGTGGACGCGCGCGGCCGGGATCCCGACCGTCGGGCGGATCGTGGCGCCCGGCACGATCGAAGGCGGTGACACCCTCTGGCTCCGTCCTGACCTGTTCTGCATCGGGCGAACGCTGCGCACGAACGCAGAGGGCGCACGTCAGTTGGCAGAACTCGTCGGTGGCGACGTGCGTATCTTCGACGTCCCGTACTGGCGCGGACCGACCGAGCTCATCCACCTCATGTCGGTCATCTCGCCGATCGCCGACGACCTCGCGGTCGTCTACCTGCCACTCCTGCCGGTCGGGCTGTGGG
>JANMRJ010000330.1:0-2612 GCA_031370985.1 Acidimicrobiales bacterium | reverse complement strand
ATTCTCGGCGATCGGGAACGGGATGCCCCAGCTGGCGCCGGCCCGGCTGATCGAGAAATCCTCGAGCCCGCCGCGGATGAAGCCGAGCATCTCGTTGCGGCGGTAGTCCGGCTGGACGAACTCGGGATGCTCGGCGAAATGGCGCTCGAGGCGGGCCTGATAGGCCGACAGGCGGAAGAACCAGTTGCGCTCGGACAGCCACTGCAGTGGCACGTCCGGATGGTTCGGGCAGATCGTGCCGCGCGCGGTCTCCTGGACGTCCGTCGCGCTCCGGAAGCCCTCGTTCGGACAGTACCAGCCCTCGTAGGTGCCAAGGTAGATGTCGCCGTTGGCGTAGGCTCGGCGAACCATCTCCTGGGCGGCCAGCACATGATCCGGATCCGTCGTCCGGATGAACCGATCGGGTGCAATGGCAAGCGCCCCCTCCGCGATGCGGAAGCGTTCCACCTGCTCGTCGACGAAGTCCCTGGGTGAGCGGCCCTCCGCCGCGGCCCGCTCGGCGATGTTGACCGAGTGCTCGTCGGTGCCGGTCAGAAAGCGGGTGTCGTCGCCGAGCATCCGGTGCCAGCGAGCGATCACGTCGGCACCGATCACCTCATAGAGCGTGTGCAGGCCGGGCTGGCTGTTCGCGTACGCGATCGCCGTCGTCAGGTAGTAGCGGGCACGGTCGGTCATGGCCGTGCGATCCTAGCAGGGCGGCGCGGTCGGCTCCTCGGCGGCCAGGTCGGCTCGGTCGGCGCTCTGGGCGCTGACAGTACGGGTGGTGCCGATGACCGCGAGATCCAACGGTCGCCTTTGACCCCGGATTGGGACACGGCCACAGTCGGATGGCGTTCTGGGATCGAGGAAGGGGCCGACCATGATTGAAGCCACAGCGCGAGACCACGCACGGGCTGCCAGGCACCGAAGGCAGAACATCGCAGCGGCCTGACCGCCGCTGGGTGTCGCGCCGACCTCAGTCGAAGGGCGGGATGAGCCTCGCCGGTGTTCGCTCGTATTGGACGGTGTTCCTCATGAGCCGCTCGCCGCTCGTCAGCACCATGCCGACGAGCAGATCGGGCGGGAGGTCGGGCGCACGGCCGGCCAGTTGACCCGTGTCCATCGGGCTAGGTCCGAGCCTCACGAGCAGTCCTTGTTCGCGCGTCGCGGCCAGCCCCTCGAGACTGGACGCGACGAGGTCGCGATACGGCGGCCCAAACCAGTTCAGCCACGTGGGTTTCGCTGGCACCCCAAGCCACCACGGACCCTTGATCCAGTCGTCCGCGAAGTTCTCCGTGCCGCGTCCGTACCACTGTGCACCCCGCGACCCGGTGAGGACGCCGCGGGTGACATAGCCGGCGCCGAAGAATGCGCCGAGACCCTCGGCCACGGCCGTGAATAGATCCACCGCCCGGTCGCACATCGTCAGATCGTTCTCGATCGCCGTTGCGTTCAAGTTCAGCGATAGCACGACGCGGGCACACATCCCCGGAGGTGGCGGGTGGCTCGGCGACCAGAAGATCGATCCTCCGAAGATGGGCTTCTTCGCCTTCCAGAAGAACGAGGAGTTGCCTGGCTGCCATTGCTCAAGGAAGCCTGTCTCACCGTTTGGGTCCGCCATCTTGAACGGAAGTGGCTCATACGGACCAAACCGAGTCGGCGCAGCCTCGGGCCAGATGCGTCGGGTAAGGTCGAGAAAGTTCGCCCCGTCGCTCGCCCCACTCGCGGCGAGGTACCACTCCAGGGTCAGTTCACGAACGGGAGTGAGGACAGGCTCACGGCGTCTCGGCTTCTGCGACACGACGGGAAACAGAAGTCTGTCCCCTTGAGGATCGAACACAGCGCCGACGCAGATCCGGGCAAGGTGCTCGCAGAGTGCAATCGCCCGCTTCATCTCCTTCTCGTCGAGACCCCACGGTAGGTTCATCTCCAGCAGGAATGCCTGGCCCGCGAGCACCTGCTGAACCAGATACGGAAGATCCTCATACTCGGCCGGATCTGGCCCGGACAGGATGAAGATGTGCTTGCGACGAAGCAGCCCGCGCGACTCGGCGCTCAGGTTTCCGGCCTCGCCTGCGAGGTCACCATCGAGTGACAGCGGCCACCCGACCTCGCGGAGGTGCGACTCGACCATGGCACGGGTGGGTGGCGTGCGTGTCGCAATGATTATGTCGAAACTCAAGGGCGATCACCTCTTCCGGCATCGCTCACTCTAGCCGACAAACGCTCGGTCACGAGCCCGGGCGCGGACCGCGCGGCATGGGGACTCCCCCGCGTTGTTGGCACTGAAAGCACGGCGGAGTAGGCGGTTTGAAGGAAGCACCCCGCACGAGGCCAGCCGCAGCGCAGCCAGTGTCAGGGCCCTTCTCCATCATCGCGTTAGGTAGCCTCTCGTTCACCGCGCCCATGACCCCGATCTTGGCTGAGGTGCTCAGTGACGGAAGTGGCGAATGCCGGTCAGGAGCATCGTGCCGCCGACGGCCTCGACGGCCGCGACGACCTCGGCGTCGCGGACGGAGCCGCCGGGCTGGGCGAAGGCGCGGACGCCGGCGGCCAGGCAGACCTCGACCGCGTCGGTAAAGGGATAGAACGCGTCGGAGCCACAGGCGGCGCCGACAGTCGAATCCGGGCCG
>JANMRJ010000303.1:0-2033 GCA_031370985.1 Acidimicrobiales bacterium | reverse complement strand
CCGCCAGCAGCGGGTGCTGACGTCGCTTCGCGAGCAGGCCAACGTGGCCGACCTCATCCCGCAGATCCCGACCCTGTTCGCGGCCTTCCGGAACACCGTCCAGACCGATATCCCGCGCTCGGAGCTGGCCAAGCTGGCCGGGCTCGCGAGCACGATCGACACGAAGAACATCCGCTCCTATGTCTTCTCGTTCCCGCGCTACGGGACCCAGTCGTCGCCAAGTGCACCGGTGTACGGCTACTTCCCGAACGTGAACCTGATCCGGACCGCGGTCGCCAACGCGTTCAAGGTCGATCCGGCGCTCGAGGACACCCGAGCTGCCCTCGGCAACGAGGCCAGCTCGATCTGGATCCTCAACGGCACGAATCAGAGCGGCCAGGCAAGCTCGATCGCGGCCTATCTCGAGTACTACGGGCTGACCGCTTCCGCGCCGACCGGGAAGCCGGACACGACCGGCCTGTCCGCGACGAGGATCGTCGTCTACAACGGCGCCGAGACGCGGCTGCCCCAGACGATCGCCTTCCTCGAGTCGAAGTTCAAGGTTCAGGTCGTCCTGAAACAGGATCCCGCGGTCACGGTCGACGTGATCGTCACGACGGCCTCGTCGACGCCGAACCTCGCCCCGCCGCCGACGAACTGACCGGCGGCTGCGGCCGCCGACTCGTGGGCTGAGTCAGATCGGCGTGCCGCACGCTCGTCATTGGCGGGATTGCGATCGAGCCTTGCACCTTGCGGCCCGACTTGACTCAGCGGGTAAGTCAACTCGCGGCGGGCCGCGAGGCCACAGGCTCAGCGCTCGACCCCGTCGCTGACGAGAAGGAGCGGGCCGCCGTCAACGCCCACGCCGACCGCGAGAACATGGCGTCCATCCGATACGACGCCGAAGATCGAGCTGTCACCAAGATCGACCCCGGCGACCTCGACCCAATCGAGGCCGTCCGTCGACGTCCATAGCCGTGAGGTCAGCTCATTGCCGACCGTGCCGGCAGCGACGTAGCCACCCGGCGCCCCAACGATCGACGCGTGGGCGCCGAAGAGCGCGGCGCTCGGCTGGCCGGCCCGCCACGAGCTGCCGTTCTCGGAGACCCACGGCACGACCGGCCCTCTGAAGTCGCCCGGCTTGACTTCAACGGATGCGTCGCCGAGCGCGAGCGTGACCAGGCCCGCCGATCCGTCGGCAAGGCCCTGGAGACCGAACCCCGACCGTTCCGGCAGGGTCGAAATCGCTGTCCAGTGGCGACCATCGGTCGATGTCCAGACGGCCGGAGCCTGCTCGACTCGCCCAAGCATCAGGTAGCGACCGGACCGGAAGATGATGCCGCTCGGAAACGTGGAGTCGCGTGGAAGAGCCGGATCGCTAACGGTCGTCCACGCGAGGCCGTCGGCTGACCTCCAGACTGCCTGGCCCCCGTTGTCGAATCCGATGGCGACAAACCCGGAAGGGCCCGCGGCCAGACCGCTGAATTCGGCCCCGCCGAAGGAGTCCTGGACCGGCGCCTTGGTCCAGCGTCGAAGATCGCTCGAGACCCAGGCTGCACCATTCGATTGGTTGCCATAGAACTGGCCACCACCCTCGCCGCCGAGCGCGACATAGCGCTTGCCGTCGAACGCGATGATCGGAGCGATCCCCGACGCATCCTGCCCGGAGACTTCGCCGATTCGGGTCCAGGTCGAGCCATCAGGCGACGTGAACACCTGCGTCGACTTCAAATCGTCCGTGACGATATCAATGAAGCCTCCTGTCGACAGGGCCGCGATGCCACTTCCCTGACCGCCGGTCGTCGAGCCGGTCGCGGCGACCGGAGGACGGACCACGGTCCAGGTTGACGTCGCCCGGGGCGGCGGGGGGCTCGGAACCGTGGCGGTCGGAGCGGCCGACGGTGCCGGCGGCGGGATTGGCAGGCCGGTCACGGGAACCGACCAGATGCCGACGATCCCATCCGGTCCCGCGTCTGACAGGATGACCCGATCGTCGAGGGCGAGAACATGGACGGCGGCCCCTCCGGCCGTCGCGTAGAAGGCGCTCGGGAGCG
>JANMRJ010000277.1:0-11139 GCA_031370985.1 Acidimicrobiales bacterium | reverse complement strand
CCAACTCGCCGAGGCCCTCCTCGGGGTCATGGGTTCGAAGCTGCGAGTCGAGCACGGACCCGAGCGGTCAGTGAACGCTGTCCGCCGACGGATCGCCGACACCAACCAAGCGCGCGACATCCTCGGCTTCGAGGCAAAGATCGGCCTGGAGGAAGGCCTGACCCGCCTGGTGGCGTGGTGGCGGGCCAAGCGTGCCGCCGCAGGCGGTGCACCGGGGTGAGCGGTCCAACCACCGGCCGTCAGGGCTGAGGCTGATGGAACAGGCGGATGTCATCGTCGTCGGGGGCGGCATCGTGGGGCTAGCGACGGCGCGGGCGGTCAAGGCTGCTCGGCCCGACACCAGCGTCGTTGTCCTCGAGCGGGAGAGCGCGCCCGGACGCCACCAGAGTTCACACAACTCCGGCGTCCTGCATACCGGCGTGTACTACACACCGGGTTCGGTGAAGGCCGAGCTGTGCCACCGAGGCAAGGACATGATGGAGCGGTTCTGCGCCCATGAGGGCATCCCTGTCGACCGCAACGGCAAGCTCGTGGTGGCCACCTCGGTGGCCGAGTTCAGCCGGTTCGACGCGCTGGTGGAGCGGGCCCGGGCCAACGGGGTCCCGGGCCTCGCCGTGCTCGACGAAACCCAGCTCCGCGCCGTCGAACCCAATGTGGCCGGGCTCCGTGCCCTGCACTCGCCGACCACGGGCGTGGTGGATTTCGGGCTGGTCTGTCAACGCCTCGCCGCAAACCTCGACG
Organism: Acidimicrobiales bacterium; assembly: GCA_031370985.1. GTDB lineage: Bacteria > Actinomycetota > Acidimicrobiia > Acidimicrobiales > AC-14 > CADCTB01. Next base: position 10,398 of record JANMRJ010000277.1, on the reverse strand, counting down.
TGCGCACGGGAGTCACTGTGGCGTCGGTCGCCGAACGCGGGCAAGAGGTGGTCGTGGAGACAACGGCCGGCGAGGTGAAGGCCCGGGTCGCCGTCGTCTGCGCCGGCCTGTGGTCGGAGCAATTGGCGTCTCGTTCGGGGTTCCCGACCAATGTCCGGGTCGTCCCCTTCCGTGGCTCATGGGTGGCGCTGCGCCCATCGGGTGCCGAGCTCGTGCGCGGCAATATCTACCCGGTCCCCGACCCTGCTCTGCCCTTCTTGGGCGTCCATTTCACCCGCAGGGTGGACGGCGCCGTATGGGCCGGGCCAAACGCCGTCGTGTCCCTGACCCAGCCCGATCTGTTGGCTCGGGCCGCAGCCTTTGGCGGCTCGTGGCGCCTGGCCGCGGCCCAGCTACGCACTGGCGCGGTTGAGATGTGGACGGAGCGAAGCCGCGGCGCCCAGCTTCGCGGCATGCGCCGGTATCTCCCAGACCTGACCGAGGCCGATGTCGCCTGGGGGGAGCGACCGTTCGGCGTCCGGGCTCAGGTCGTCGACCGCCGAGGGCACCTCGTCGATGACTTCGTCCTCGCTCACAAGGGCCGGGTAGTGCACGTCCTCAACGCCCCGTCCCCGGCGGCGACCTCCGCCCTGGCCATCGGTGAGCGGTTGGCAGCCGATGTCTCCTCCGCCGTCGGGTGACCGGAGGTTCGCGAGGATCAGCGGGAACGCACGAAAGACGCTGACCATGTTCCCGGCGCCAGCCGCTCGGGAGTTCCACCTCCGGAGGCGGGCACCCTCCAGGTGTCGGTCGCGATCGACGCCCCGGCGGAGATGACAGCCAGGCCCGGATTGACGGCCGCGAGTGACGCCACCTCGGCGGCGTTCTCCGGAAGGCCATAGATCACGGTGTCGTTGTCGGACCACTCGGCCTGGTCATCCACGCTCCTCGTCTCCGCCAGCGGATGATCAGCCAAGGTCTCGATGTCGAGCACGGAGAGCAACCAGGTCGTGGTCGAGCCAGGCTGGCGCTTCTTGAAGGCGATCCGTGTGTTGTCGGGCGAGAGGGACGGGCACTCGACGCCGGCTCGAAGGACGGTGGCCTGCCGGGTACGTACGTCGCCCTGGATCAGATAGGTCTGGTCTCCCGTGCCGAGGGTTGCGTAGAAGCGTTGGCTGTCCTTCGCAAACGTGACGCCCCAGAAGTTGAAGTCAGGCCCCTGCATCACCTTCCCGTCGCGCTCGACCTGCATCTTCTCTAAGTCGAGGAGAACCTTTCCTGTCCTCAGGTCAATGATGTCGGTCCGTGTCGAGAAGGATCCGATCGTGGCGTAGGAGTCACCGGTCACGAAGTTCGTGACCGCCCCCAGGTTCCCGTCCGGGGAAACTCGAACCCGGCTCGGGAAACCAGCAAGCTTCACGGTGAAGAGCTCGTTGAAGTGGGCATCGAACACGATCGCGTTCGTCACGTCGAGAAATCCCACGGTGGCCCGAGTGAGGCAGACGCCGCGCCCGCCGGAGAAAGCGCTCCGGTCGCACTTGAGCGGGGCGAGAAAGCGGGGACCCGTGAGCTGGTCCGACGCAACGACACCGAGCCGGCCGAACTCACGGTTGAGCTGCGTGCTGCGGAAGAGCAAGTAGGAGCCTTCGCTCACGCCTCCAGGAGGCAAAGCCAGATCGTCAGTGGACGCGGCCGGGAGCCCCTTGCGCAACGCCTCTCCCGAGCGCCGGCTTCGTATCAGGGAGATCGAGATGGCGAGCAGCGCGATGAGGCAGACCGAACCGAAGACGGCGATCTTGGCGACTGGGCGCCCGGCGCCGCCGCTCGGCGCGCCGGGCTGGCCTCGCGGTGGACCCTTGGTTACGCCAGCTGTAATTGTCGTCATCCTCCCGGGATCCGGCTCACTCGACCAGCGCCTACATTATCCGGAGCCGACCCCACCGATATGTCGGCTCGGTCATCAACGACAGGTGGGGCCAGGGAGGGCCGAAGGAGCTTGTACCCGTCGCTCAGAGGCGTCCGCGGTCGCCGGAACCCCGATGTCACGGAGCCGCGCGCTCGATGGTGGCGCCCGGCTGTCACCGCCAACGTCGTCGGCCTCGGCCTCACCAGCCTTCTCACCGACATCTCCTCGGAAATGGTCAACTCGATTCTCCCGTTGTTCCTCGCCTTTCAGCTCCGGTTCACGCGCTTCGAGTTCGGGCTCTTCAACGGCGGATTTCAGTGCGTCGCCGCGCTGACCGCTCTGGCCGGGGCCGGGCTCGCCGACCGGTACCGGCGGCACAAGGAGGTGGCCGGATTCGGCTATGCCGTCTCCGCCGCCACCAAGATCGGGCTCGTCGTCGCGCCGCGGGCTTGGGGGTCCACGATCGCGCTGTTGTATGCCGACCGCGCCGCAAAAGGGATCCGAACCGCCCCTAGGGACGCCCTGATCTCTCTCTCCGCTCGGCCCGGACATCTCGGAGAGGCGTTCGGCGTGCACCGGGCGATGGACACTATCGGCGCCCTCTGTGGCCCTCTCGTTGCCTTCGCCCTCCTCAGCGCCGCTCCCGGTGCCTTCGACACGGTCTTTACCGCCAGCTTCTGGATCGCCCTGGTCGGTCTCGCTGTCCTGATCCTCTTCGTCCAGAACCGCGACACCGAGGTGCCACCCAGCCTCGTCCGGACAGGGACCGTCCGAGGGGCTATCGGGCTCCTACGGCTTCGTCGCTTCCGCCTTGTTCTGATCGTGGGATCTGCCCTCAGTCTCGTGACAATCGCTGATGCCCTCGTCTACCTCATTCTCCAGCAGCGCACCACGATGAACCTTCGGTACTTCCCACTCCTTTACGTCGGGACGGCGAGCAGCTACGTTTTACTGGCCATCCCGATGGGTCGCCTCTCCGATCGGATCGGCCCGACGCGAGTCTTCCTGGCCGGCCAGTACGTCCTCCTCGTCGTCTATGGGATCCTGCTCCTGACGGATCCGGGTCCAGTTGCTCTCGCCGTCACGTTGGCGGTGCTCGGCCTGCACTACGCCGCGACCGACGGGGTTCTCGCCTCGCTCGCGAGCAGCGTCCTCCCGCCCGAGTTCCGCACCAGCGGCCTGGCCCTGCTCGGGACGGCTGTGGCACTCAGCGCGTTCCTCGCGTCGGCCGGGTTCGGCGCGCTGTGGGGTTGGCGGGGGCCCTCGCTGGCAGTGGGGGTCTTCCTCTCCGGCCTGGTGCTCGCCCTCATCGTCGCCTCGTTCCTGCTGCGGCCTCTGGCCCCCAACCTTGACGATGGCAGCGTCCTTCGGCCCGGCGCCGAGCAATCTGCGTGAATTGAGAGTCCATCCGATCTGACCTACGCTGGGCATATCAAAGGCGTGGAGATAGACAGAATGGGCGTCGCAGTGGTGGGCGCTGGCTATTGGGGTCCAAACCTGCTCCGGAACTTCGCGTCGTCGGACCGTTGGGATCTCCGGTGGGTGTGCGACCTGGATGTCGATCGGGCGCAAAAGGTGGTGGGCCGCCACAGCCAGATCGGCGTGACATCGTCCCTTGACCAGGTACTCAACGACCCATCGGTCGTCGGTGTCGCGGTCGCCACCCCGGCATCCACCCACGCGGATGTCGCACTGGCGTGCCTCGAAGCGGGCCGCCACGTGCTCGTCGAGAAGCCGCTCGCCTCCACCGTTAGCCTGGGCCTGAAGCTGATAGCCGCGGCCGAGGAGCGCGACCTTGTCCTGATGTGCGACCACACGTACTGCTACACGCCGGCCGTCAGGCGCATCCGCCAGCTCGTCCAGGAAGGCGTGCTCGGCGAGATCCAGTATGTGGACTCCGTGCGAATCAACCTCGGGCTCGTACAGTCCGACATCGACGTGTTCTGGGACCTGGCGCCGCACGACCTCTCGATCCTGGACTTCGTTCTCCCCCCGGCCTGCCGGCCTCAGTCAGTCGCCGCGCAGGGCGCCGATCCGATCGGGGTCGGCCGGGCCTGCATCGGCTACATCACCCTGCCGTTACCCGGCGGCGCCATCGCCCACGCCCACGTCAACTGGCTCAGCCCCACGAAGATCCGCCACACGATCATCGGCGGATCCAAGCGGATGCTGGTGTGGGACGACCTCCATCCCACCCAGCGGCTGAGCATCTACGACAAGGGTGTCGAAGTCTCACCGCTTCTGGAGAGCGAAGCCAAGCGGGACACGCTGATCCGCTATCGGGCCGGCGACATGGTGGCGCCTGCCCTCCCCGAAGCTGAGGCCTTGGGCCAGGTCGTGAAGGAGTTCGCCGACGCCATCGTCGAGCACCGTCCACCGGCCACCGACGGCCACGCCGGCATCCGGGTGCTGCGAATACTCGAAGCGACATCGTCAAGCCTGGACCAATCCGGGGCGGCCGTGGCACTGGGGCGGGCGTGATCCCCATCATGAAGCCGTGGCTCGGCGTGGAGGAAGCCGACGCGGCGGCCGAGGCCATCGGGTCCGGCTGGGTGGCCCAAGGGCCCCGTGTGGCCGCCTTTGAACAAGCCGTCAGCGCCCGAGTCGAGGCCGAGCACGGCGTGGCCTTGTCGAGCTGCACGACCGCGCTGCACCTGGCCCTCGTCGTCCTCGGGATCGGCCCGGGCGACGAAGTCATCGTCCCCTCGCTCTCGTTCATCGCCACTGCGAATTCGGTCCGGTATGTCGGGGCGCTGCCGGTGTTCGCCGATGTCGAGGAGTCGACCCAGAACGTCTCGGCGAAAACCCTCGAGCAGGTGATCACCCCAGCGACACGCGCTGTGCTGGTCGTGCACCAGTGCGGCACCCCCGCCGACCTCGACGCGATCCACGCGCTCTGTGATCCCCGTGACATCGCCGTGGTCGAGGACGCCGCGTGCGCCATCGGCGCCGTCTACCGGGGCCGCCCCATCGGCGGCCACTCCGACCTGGTGGCATTTTCGTTCCACCCCCGCAAGGTCATCACGACCGGCGAGGGAGGCATGCTCCTGACCTCATCGTCGCCCTGGGCCGACCGGCTTCGCCGGCTGCGGGAACACGGCATGAACATGAGCGCAGCCGACCGCCATGGGGCCAAGACGGTGGCCATCGAGCAGTACGTCGAGACTGGCTACAACTACCGCATGACCGACATCCAGGCCGCGGTCGGCCTCGTGCAGCTCGGTCGCCTCGAGACCATCGTCGCCCGCCGGCGCCAGTTGGCCGCGAACTACCGCGAGCGTCTGGCTGGGATTCCCGGTCTGGCTGTGTCCGCCGACCCTGACTACGGCACGGCCAACTACCAGTCGTTCTGGGTCGTACTCCCCGACGACTTCCCCGTGGCGCGCAATGACCTCATGGCTCGCATGATGGCGGCCGGGATCTCGAGCCGGCGCGGCATCATGGCCAGCCACATGGAGCCCGCCTACGCCGGGCACCCCCGTGGCGACCTGCCGGTGACCGAGCGGCTCGACCGCCAGTCGATCCTCCTCCCTCTGTTCCATCTGATGACCGAAGCGGACCAAGACCTCGTCGTCGATGTCATCCAGCAGGCCGCCATGACGAGGTCGGGAGACGGCTAGCGCCATTCCCCTGGCCCTGGTCGGCGCGGGTGGGTTTGCTCGGGAGACGGCCGAGGCTGTCAGGGCCATCAACGAGGACTCGGGGGCGTTCGACCTGATCGGTTTCGTGGATGACGACGCCGCGCTCGCCGGCACAGAGATCGACGGGGTGCCAGTGCTCGGGCCCTTGTCCCTGCTGCCTGACATGGAGAATGTCCAACTGGTGGTGTGTACCGGCCATCCGGGCAACTACGTCTCCAGACTGCGCATCGTGCGGCGCCTCGGCCTCCCGAACGAGCGGTTCGCCACCCTCGTGCACCCAGCGGCATCTATCCCCCGGTCGGTACGCCTTGGCCGCGGCTCGGTGGCCTTGGCCACCGTGGTGGCCACCACTGGCGTGCAGGTGGGGGCGCATGTGGCGTTGATGCCGGGCGCCGTCCTGACCCACGACGACGTGGTCGGCGACTACGCGACCTTCGGTTCCGGGGTGAGGCTGGCCGGGCGCGTCGTCGTCGGCGAGGGCGCCTACATCGGTGCCGGCGCCCTGGTTCGCGAGAGTCGCCGGATCGGCCCGTGGGCCCTCGTGGGAATGGGTTCGGTGGTGCTCACCGATATCCCCGCCGGCGAGGTGTGGGCCGGCGTCCCCGCGCGCAAGCTGCGCATGGCAGACATTCCCGCCGACCTCCTGGCCGAGGCTCATCGCGACACCGGGTTGGCTGGTGTAGGAACGTGACCATGGACCCCCCCAACCCGATACCGCTCGTCGATCTTCAGTTCCAACACCGCCACATTGCCGCCGAGGTCACCGAGGGTTTCGAGCGGATCATCGCCACTGGCGCCTTCATCAACGGCCCGGATGTCGGCGCGTTCGAGCAGGAGTTCGCCGCGTTCTGCGCGGTCGATCACTGCGTCGGCGTGGCCAACGGGACCGACGCTATCGAGCTCGCGCTCCGCGCCTGCGGCATCGGCCCCGGCCACGAGGTACTGCTTCCGGCCAACACCTTCGTGGCCACGGCCGAGGCGGTTGCCCGGGCGGGCGCCACCGTGGGCTTCGTCGATTGCGACCCGATGTACCACCTGATCGACGTGGGAGCCGTCTCCTCGCGGATCGGGTCGCGTACGGCCGCCGTCATCGCCGTCGACCTCTACGGGCAGGTGGCGCCAATGGAGGAGCTGGCTGCCGTCACCGCCGATGCGGGGATCCTGCTCTTCGAAGATGCTGCCCAATCCCAGGGGGCGAGCAGGCACGGGCGTCTCTCCGGGTCGTTTGGGGCCGCGGCAGCCACGAGCTTCTACCCGGGAAAGAACCTCGGCGCCTACGGCGACGGTGGCGCCGTCCTCACCACGTCGGCGGACACGGCCATGCGAGTTCGCCACCTTGGCAACCACGGGGGCACCCGCCGCTACGAGCACGCTGAGCTGGGCTTCAACTCCCGCCTGGACTCACTGCAGGCCGTGGTGCTCCGGGCCAAGCTGGCGCGACTCGCCGGGTGGAACGATCAGCGGCGAGCGGCGGCGGCCCGGTACGACGCCATGCTCGCCGGTGCAACAAACGTGGTCCTGCCAGCCACTCTGCCCGGCAACGAGCATGTGTGGCACCTGTATGTCGTACGAGTTCCCGATCGAGACATCGTTCTTCACGCGCTCGGGACCGCGGGCATCGGCGCCGGCATCCACTACCCGGTGCCCGTCCACCTCCAGCCGGCGTTCGCCTCTGCCAGCTCCGGTCCCGGGGCCTTCCCCGTGGCCGAACTGGCGGCTGGGGAGATCCTGTCGCTCCCGCTCTTCCCAGGCATCACCGAGGCGCAGCAGCAGCGGGTCGTTGATGTGCTGGTGGCCGCACTCCCCTGATGCCGCTCGATCCGACCGTCAGCGTGCATGCTCATGGGTTATGCGAGTCGACCGATGTCGGCGCCCGCACGAGGATCTGGGCATTCGCCCACGTCATGGCCGGTGCCGTCGTCGGCGAAGACTGTAATGTCTGCGACCACGCGTTCGTGGAGAGCGGCGCCCGCGTGGGCAGTCGAGTCACTATCAAGAACGCGGTCCTCATCTTCACCGGGGTGACAGTCGAGGACGACGTGTTCCTGGGGCCGGCCATGGCGTTCACGAATGATCTGCGGCCGCGGGCCTTCATCCGCAAGTCGCCCGAGGAGCTGCTTCCGACCAGGGTCCGGCGGGGCGCCTCGATCGGCGCCAACGCCACGATCGTTTGCGGACTCACCATCGGCGAGTACGCCCTCGTCGCCGCCGGCGCCGTCGTCACTCGCGAGGTTCCCTCCCACGCCCTGGTGACGGGCTCGCCGGCCCGCCAGCTCGGTTGGGTCTGCCGATGCGGCGCCCGCCTCGGCGCCGACCTGGCCTGCACTTGCGGACTCCGCTACCGCTCTGACGGCCCGGGCCTGATCATCGACTTGGCGCCACAGTAGGCCCCGCCACGCGCGGGGAGGGCGTGGGAGAAGCTAGGCCGCTCTCCCACGCCCTCTCGCCGTTACGTCGGCCAGTGTGGCCTTTTCCGCCCTAACGGTAGACCCGGACGTAGTCAACCTGCATCGTCTGGGGCAGTGTCGCCGGGTTCACCGAGCCGGCCCAACCACCGAGCGCCGTGTTCATCATGAGGAACATCGGGTTGGAGGGCACCGCGGTGGTCACCGTGCATGTCGTGGCGCCGTCGACCTTCCAGGTCACCTGTCCGGGCTGCCAGACCAGCTGGTAGGTGTGCCAGTTGGTGCTGAAGTCCGAGACGCCAGCTGTACAGCCCGGGTTGCCGGCGCTGGAGTGGATCTGCTGGTTGAGGACGGTGTGGCTGCCGGCCATGCCCTCGACCATGTCGATCTCATCAGAACCGGGGTTGGGCCAGTTGCACGTGCCGATGTTGTCCGGCGCGGTGACGTTCGACGCCTGGCAGTTCGCCCCGAGCAGCCATTGTGCCGGCCAGGTCCCCTGCCCCCCGGGCTGCTTGGCCCGGATCTCAACGGTCCCGTAGGTGAAGTTGAACGTCTTCCACTGCACCATGCCCGAGGTGTACTGGTAGCCGGCACAGGCGGTGCTGGACCGGCTGGTGATCTGGAGCATCCCTCCGCTCTCGGTGACGTTCGCTGGTGTGTAGCACTCCACCTCGTTGTTGCCAGCGTCTCCGGGCCGGTTCATCGCCACCCACTTGCTGGTGTCGAGGGCACCGCCATCGAACTCGTCGGAGAAGAGGAGCTGCAGGCCTGGCGGGACAGTGGTGATGGTCGCCGACGGCATGGTGGTCGGGGTGGTCGGGGGCCTGGTTGTTGTGGTGGTCGGGGGCCTGGTTGTTGTGGTGGTCGGGGGTGCAGTGGTGGTCGGGGGTGCAGTGGTGGTCGGGGGTGCAGTGGTGGTTGGCGGGGTCGTCGGCCCGCTGGCGACCTGCAGCAGGTGGGCCTTGAAGGTGGCGCCCTCGCCCGAGGTGGGCGTTCCCGCCCAGTCGGTGATCAGCACGTTGGCCCCGTCACCCCAGACGTTCCATGTCCAAGCCAGGTAGTGCCAGCCATGGGAGTTCGCGTAGTTCAGGAACGTGGGCAGGAAGCTGCTCACCGGTGCGTTGCTGCTGTCGCCGGTTTCGCCGATCAGGACCGGGTAGGCCGCGGCGATGGCCGGGTACACCCGGTCCCAGCACGCCGCCGACGAACAACCCTGACCCGGGTAGATGTGGGCGCCGGCGATCATCTGGCGCAGAGGGTCGGTCGGAACGTGACTGAGCCAGCCGCTCATGTCGTTGGCCCAGTCCAGCCCGTTCACCAGGACCGGCTGCGTGGCGCCTGTTCCCCGAACCACGTTGATCAGCTGCTGCATACCGGCCGTCTGCCAGTTGCCCGGCACCGTGTAGGGGTTGCCGCCCGTCATGGTCTGGGTCTGGGTGTCACCGTCGAGCCAGCCCGCCCAGGGATCGGGGTTCGTACCCCAGTAACTGAACGGTTCGTTGTGGAGGTCGAAGATCACGGCCGGGTCCGCCTTGAACGTGGTGGCGACCTGCGCCCAGAAGGTCGGCGAGTGGTCGGCGTCAGGTGCGGGGTTCTGGCTCAGGGCCAGCCGGGCGCCGGGCGCCGACCAGTGGAGGTCGAGGATGACGTAGAGACCCTCGGCGTGGGCAGCCGACACGATGTTCTTGATGGCCTGCTGGTATGCGGCGCCTCCGACGCGTACGCCGTTGATGTTCAGCCAGCAGTCCTCGTTCAGCGGAATCCGCACCACATTGATACGCCAGCTGGCCATCGCCTTGAAGGTCGAGGGCGCCGCCTCAGGCTGGCCGCCGTAGGGGTCGTCGCTCCAGTTCTGGGAACAGACGAACTCAGTGCCGGACATGTTGGCGCCCCGCAGCGTGACCGGCTGGCCTGCGCCATTGACCAGTTGGTTCCCCGAGACCTTGATCGCCAACGTGCCCGGAGGTGACACCGGGGGACGGGTCGTCGTTGTGGTCGGGCCGACGGTCGTGGTTGTCGAGGCCCTGACAGTCGTGGTCGTGGTCGGGGCGACCCTGGTGGTGGTAGTCGGGGCGACGGTGGTGGTGGTCGGGGCGACCGGGGTGGTGGTCCCAGGCGTGAACAGGACATCGACGTAGTAGTTCACCTGCTGCCAGGTCGAGGTCGGGAACTTGCTCGAACCCGAGTACGAGTACAGGCTCCCCGTGGCCGTCAGAGGTGACGCGACGTACGGCGCCGAGAAGAACCAGGAGTCAGCCGCGTACTGCCCGGCCGGAGCGAAATAGGAAGCCACATAGACCTTGCCGGCGGACACCTTGACCGGCGAGCTGAACATCACCTGCTGCCACCCCACCGACGTGGATGGCGCAAAGTCGGCCTTGGCCAAGCGGGTCCCGCTCGACGACCACAGGCTTCCAACCTTGGTCCCCGGCGTGACAACGCCAGCATAGAAGCGAATGCCGGTGAT
>JANMRJ010000246.1:0-1709 GCA_031370985.1 Acidimicrobiales bacterium | reverse complement strand
TCCACGAACTCGAGCATCTTCCACGGCCCGATCGCCTTCGGGCGCAACGGCGTCCTGTACTACGCGCTGTCGGGTTGGGACGTACAGGACCGCCAGGGCGGTGAGATCTCTTCGGCGTACAACGCCACCGTGTTGCTGGGCCGGTCGAAGGACCTGGGCGACACATGGGAAACCACCATCGTCAGGAACGCGCGGGGCAAGCAGGGCAAGGAGTTCGAAGGAAACCGCCCAATCACCGGGATCGCGGTGGATGCGAAGAACGGCAGCGACGACATCGTCTACGTCGCCTGGCGCCGGGAGTTCTCGAACAATCTGGCCCCGAACCTCGTGCCGCGCCAGCCCATCGTGAGTGTGTCCACCGACGGCGGGCGCACCTTCGGTGAACCCTCCGACCTGACCAAGGGCGTCTTCGAGAACGCAACCGTGCGGGCTGACGCCCTGAAAACAATCACCACGCTCTCGGGCGTGAACACCACGACCACTCTCGGACCGGCCGGCTCGCGAGCTGGGAACCAGGACCAGGAAGGGAACTTCGGCGGAGCCAACCCCGCTATCACCCTGGACGGGAAGGGGAACGTCTACGCCGTGTGGGCCACGACGTTCGCCAACCTTCCCAACACGCCGGCTGCGGCGTACCACCTCTCGAAGTCAACCGACCGCGCCAAGACGTGGACATCGTCGATCATCGCCCCGTTCGATCACAAGAACCGGGGTTCGTTCCCCGGTCCTCGCCTGACCTGGAGTGCCCAGGGTGGACCGAACGGCACGTTGCACCTGGTCGCCGAGTGCACCAGCAAGCCCGAGGTCGCGTCCTTCATTGAGATTTGCTATCGCCAGTCGACCGATAGCGGCGCCAAGTGGACCGAGCCGAAGGTGATGAACGACGACGACGCCAGCCAGCTCCGCGCCCACGTGATCCCCGAGATCGCCGTCGCTCCGAACGGGCGGGTCGACGTGACCTGGTGGGATACACGCGACGATCCGGGCACGTACGGGAACGATGTGTACTACGCATACTCCGATGACAACGGGAAGACGTGGTCGAAGAACGTGCGGGTGACCGACCGCACGATCGACCGCAGGATCGGCGTTTGGGGCTTCAACTTCGACATGTCGGCGCCGCCGGGGTTGGTGTCGACCAACGAGTTCGCCCTCCTGGCCTGGGACGACACGCGCAACGCGGATCCCACCAAGCCGGACAGCCTGGCATTGGGCGGCGGTCTGCAGGACATCTACACCTCTGCGGTGCAGTACGAGGCGGTCGGCGCCGGCGCATCCCGGGTGGCCCAGTATGCGCTCGCTGGCGTTGTCGGCCTCCTCGTCGTGGGCGCGGCCCTCACGATGGCGGCCATGGCCGCTCGTCGCCGCAACCCGGCGCTGGCGGCCTCAGTGAAGGCATCGGCCGGCCGGAAGCCGGCCGATGTGAGCTAGCCAGCCGCTTCGGGGCGGTTTCCCAGCCGTTGCGCCTTGGTGAACTACGTGTGAACCCGGCGGTACCCGCCCGGGCGCCTGCCAAGATAACCCCATGGAACGCCAGCAGGACTATGTGCTCAGGTCGGTCGAGGAGCGTGGCATCCGCTTCATCCGCCTCTGGTTCACCGACGTTCTGGGCCAGCTGAAGTCAATCGCCATCGTCACCGGGGAGCTCGAGAACGCCTTCGAAGAGGGCATGAATTTCGACGGCAGCTCGATCGACGGCTTAAGCCGGG
>JANMRJ010000221.1:0-1500 GCA_031370985.1 Acidimicrobiales bacterium | reverse complement strand
CTCGGCGGAACGGGTCGGCTCGGTCGGGCTGTACTCGTCGATCGTCACGACGGGTCCGGGCGCCCGGACCCGGATCCATCACCACGGGGAGTGCGAGACCTCGATCTGGATCGCGTCGGGCCGCGCTCGCTACACGTTCGGAGCGACCGGCGTCGAGGAGACGATGGAGGCCGAAGCCGGCGACTTCGTCTACATCGCCGCTGGCGAGGTCCACGTCGAGGAGAACGCGTCGGACGCCGAGCCGCTCGTCGTCGTGATCACGCGGAACTGCCCGGGCTCCGTCGTCCACTACCTCGACGAGGAATGAGCGAGCCTGCGGTCGTCCGAGTCCCGATCCCGAGCCTTGATGTCGTCCTGCGCGAGCACGGCCTTGACCACGTTTCCGAAGAACCATTTCCGAACGACGGCTGGTCCGGGGCCTCTCTCACACGGCTGAGGCGAGGTGGCGGCGACAGATTCGTCCTCAAGCGCGATTCTCTGGCTCGCGACTGGATCGCCCGAGCGACGAACGATCGTCCGGTTCTTCGCGAGGCGTGGTTCGCCGCGCAGAGCAGGCGCGTTGCCGATGAGACCTCAGATGCATTTCGGGCCTCCTACCTCGACGTCGGCAGGGATGGCGAAGGCATCGCAATCCTGATGCCCGACCTGACGGGAATCCTGTTCGACTGGAACCGACGGATCTCGCTCGAGGACCTGGATCGAGTTCTCGCCGGACTCGCCGCGCTTCACGGACCACCCTGGGATCTCCACACCTGGTTCGACACCGCTGGGGAACCTCAGGTCGACGTCAACGAGCGCTGGTGCCCAATTCGTGAACGAATCACCCTGATCTGTCGATCGTCCCTCGAACGTCCCGGTCCAGCGCGAGACGCCGTCGCGGAACGGCTCCTCCCGGGCTGGAATGCCTTCGACCGGCTCGCGTCCCCGTCTGCCCGTGATCTGATCGCGATGCTCGATCAGGATCCGCAGCCGCTCGTGGACGTTCTTGAGATGCAGCCCCGAACCCTCATTCACGGAGACCTCAAGCTCGCCAACGTCGGGATTGCAAGGGATGGTGGGATCGAAACGGTCGATTGGCAGATGGTGAGCATCGCTCCGATTGCCATCGAGATCGGTTGGTTCCTCGTTTCCAACGTTGCCTCGTTGCCGGCCGCCCCCGACGACGTGATCGGCAAGTATCGAACCCATCTTGCCAGGGGCTACCTCGACCCCGACGATGGTTGGGTCGAAGGCAACACGTTCGAGGGTGACGGCATCCACGCCGCGATCCTCGTCGGGCTGCTCCTGCGTGGATGGCGCAAGGGCATGGACGCCGATGCCGGAATCACGCACGCATCGGGCGTCAGCGCGGCCGACGATCTCGCGTGGTGGTGCGAACGTGCCGTCGAGGCCGCCGACCGGCTGTTCTGAGGCCTACAGGAACACGATCGCGCTGCGAGCGGGCTGGGTACCCGCGCGGAGGGCGCGAAACGTCCCGCGTGAATCGCGGCTGAAGCCGGC
>JANMRJ010000206.1:0-7075 GCA_031370985.1 Acidimicrobiales bacterium | reverse complement strand
CCCGGCCCGCGCGGGCTGGTTGGCCACATTGGGCCCCGGTCTCGTTTGCGGTGCCGGGGCCGGCGCCTTTTGTTCAATGACCGGTCGTTCTATGGCCGGTTCTTCAATTCGTCGAGCTCCACGGGCGGCATAAGCACCGCTCGGGCCTTGGAGCCCTCCGAGGGGCCGACGACGCCCCGCTGTTCGAGCAGGTCCATGATCCTCCCGGCCCGGGCGAACCCGAGCCGCAGCTTGCGCTGGAGCATCGACGTGGAACCCAACTGGGTGCGCACGACGAGCTCATTGGCCTGCTCCAGCATGTCGTCGGAGTCAGCGCCGCCGGCGGCGCCGTCGTAGCCGGGGGCCGCGTCGTCGCCCTCGACGCCTTCCACGTAGGAGGGCTGGGCCTGCCGGCGCCAGTGGGCCACCACCTTGCGGACCTCGTCCTCGCTCACCCATGACCCCTGGACCCGCAGAGGGACGCTGGAGGAGGCGATGGCCAGCAGCATGTCGCCCTGGCCGACGAGGCGCTCGGCGCCCACCTGGTCGAGGATGACCCGGCTGTCGGTGGCCGAGCTGACCGCGAAGGCCAGCCGGGAGGGCACGTTGGCCTTGATGACACCGGTGATGACATCGACCGAAGGCCGCTGGGTGGCGATGACCAGGTGGATGCCGACGGCGCGAGCCATCTGGGCGATCCGGCAGATCGACTCCTCGACATCGCGGGCGGCCACCATCATGAGGTCGTTCAGCTCGTCGACCACCAGCAGGATGAACGGGAGGCGGTGGTAGGTGATGTCGCTACCAGGATCTGGCACGAGGTCGCCGCGGTCGTAGGCCGCGTTGTAGCCGCTGATGTCGCGCACGCCGACCTCGGCCAGCAGGTCGTAGCGCCGCTCCATCTCGTGCACCGCCCACGAGAGGGCGTTGGCCGCCTTCTTGGGGTTGACGACGACCTGGGTGAGCAGGTGGGGCAGGCCGTTGTACTGGCCCATCTCCACCCGCTTGGGGTCGACGAGGATGAGCCGTACCTGGTCGGGGGTCGATCTGACGAGAATTGAGGTTAAGAGCGAATTGAGGCACGACGACTTGCCGGCCCCGGTGGCGCCGGCGATGAGCAGGTGGGGCGCCTCGGCCAGGTTGACGAGGATGGGCCGGCCGGCGATGTCGCGCCCGACCGCCACCTCGAGCGGGTGGGTGGCCTTGTGTGCCTCGGGCGACGCGAGGATGTCGCCCACCAGGACGAGCTGGCGCTGCTTGTTGGGCACCTCGACGCCGATGGCCGATCGCCCGGGGATGGGGGCCAGGATGCGGACATCGGCCGACGCCATGGCGTAGGCGATGTCCTTGTGCAGGTTGGTGACCCGGCTGACTTTGACGCCGGGGCCGAGGGCCAGCTCGTAGCGGGTGACGGTGGGGCCGACGGTCATGCCCACCAGCGCGGTGTCGACGCCATGGGCGGCCAGGGCCCGCTCCAGGGTGCGGCCCTCGGCCTCGACCATGGCCTGATCGATCTCCTGGGCCTTGCCCCGCTTGAGGAGGCTGAGGGGTGGGAGCTTCCACGCCGACGGCTCGCCGGCCGGGCCGACATCAATGGCCAGCTGCTCGGGGGGACCTGCTGGCTCGTCCGTCGGCAGGGGCGGGAGCTTGATCTCCACCGACGCCACGGGCAGGGGCGGCGTGACCTCCCGGGGGATGGCGGGGTTGCGCAGCGCCGGCTGTTGCGGTTCCGGGTCGACCTCGGGGACCGCCGGCAGGGGCTGTGGCCGCAGCTCGGTCAGCGCGCGACCGATCGACGCCAGGGCCTGGCCACCCCGGCGGGCGGCGCCACCGGCCTGGGTGGTGGCCGTCCGTACGGTTGTCCGGGCCAGCACCAGGGCGGCGACGCCCATGAGGGTCAGGAGGACGGCGCCGGCGCCGGCCGCGGCCAGGACCGACCGCAGGGGGACGGCGGCGAGCATGCCCACGAAACCACCGGAGGTCCGCAGCTCGGCGGCGGTCGCACCCCATCCGGGGCCGTCCTGCGCGAGGTGGACCAGCCCGCAACCGGCGACCGCGGCCAGGGTCAGGCCCGTGGCCAGCCGGGCCGGCTCGGCCGGCGTCTCCCACCACAGGAGCATCGCGCCGGCGGCGAGGAACAGGAACGGCAGGGCCCACCGGCCGTAGCCCAGGACCACGCCGGCGGCATCGGCGATGACCCGGCCGGCGGGCCCGGCCAGCTCCGCGTAGACCGACAGGGCGGTGACGAGGGCGAGGAGGACGAGGAGCAGGCCGGCGACGTCGTAGCCGTGCCCGCCGAGCCGGGGCCGCTTCTCCCTGGGCGGGGCCGGCGGCTTCGCCGCGGCGACTCGCTTGGCCGCCGGCGCCTTCTTCGCTGCCGGCGCCTTCAGCTTGGCGGCTGGCTTGCGGGCCGGCGCCTTCGACTTGGCGGCCGGCTTCACCGTCGGCTTGTTCGGCTTCGCCTTCGCAGGCGCAGCCCGCTTTGTCGACGGGTTGGTGGCCATAGTGTCCACAACGCTAACAGGAGCCACACCAGCAACAGCGCCTCTTCGGACCGGGGACCTTTGACATCGCCAGGACGATGTCGAATGTCCCCGGTTCGGATGAACCGCGGGATTGGCATCATAGAGGCCACAAAGTATGCCTCGCTGGCTATCATGATCGGATGAGCCGAACGACGATCGACCTCGACGACGACAAGCTGGCGGCGGCGGCGCGCGAGTTGGGCACCTCGACCAAGGTCGAGACCGTCAATCCCGCCCTCGCCTACGTGGCCGAGCGCCGGCTTCGGGCCCAGGCATTCGACGACCCGTTCGTGTGGGGCAGTCCCGATCTCGCCGACCCGACGGTCCGGGCCGAAGCCCGTCGGTGATCCCGGCCGGGCTGTACCTGGCCGACACGAGCGCCCTGGCTCGGGTCGGCTTTGCACCGGTACTGGCCGAGCTCGACCGCCTCGGACGATTGGGGCTTCTCGCCACCTGCATCACCGTCGACTTGGAGGTGCTCTACTCGGCCCGCAGCCCGACGGAGTAC
Organism: Acidimicrobiales bacterium; assembly: GCA_031370985.1. GTDB lineage: Bacteria > Actinomycetota > Acidimicrobiia > Acidimicrobiales > AC-14 > CADCTB01. The sequence goes on along the minus strand of JANMRJ010000206.1, from coordinate 4,063 downwards.
GCCTCCATCGCCCGACAGCGATCCATCGCCTTCACCGACCTTCCGCCGCATCCCGACATTGCCCGCCGAGCCCGGTCGGTCCAGGCCGAACTCGCCCGTCGTAGCCAGCATCGAGCGGCCGGCGTCGTCGACCTACTCACTGCCTCGATCGCCGAACATCACGCCGCGGTCGTGCTGCACTACGACCGAGACTTCGACCACATCGCCACCGTCACCGGTCAGCCAACTCGCTGGATCGTCCCTGCCGGATCCGCGGGATGACCGCGGCGCGTGTGGCGAGGACTTCCCCGTCCTTAAGAGGCTGAGGGGTAGTAGCCGACCACGTCGAAGATGACGTGGGATGAGGTTGGCGTCGGGCCAGGGTGATCGGCAATGTCCGGTGTCAAACAAGGGCTGGCCGGGCCGGAAGCCGACGCCATGCCACCGGCGCTGAGCCAGCAGCCACGGCCGGGGAGATCAGGCGCTAGTCCGCCGATCGAGGCCGATGGCCACACTATTGATAGCGCGTGCTATCCGGTCCCGGGTCTCGGCCGGTCCTCGGTCGAGAACAAACTGGGCACCGAGGTCGAGAGCGACCGGGAGCATCTCGGTCTTTGAGCTGACGACTAGACACTCGCCCACTTCGGCCAGTCTCTTGGTCTCGCTCGGCACCCAGTCCAGGGCTGGTTCTGGGAAGACCACGGCGGCGGTCGGCTCGGCGAACACCGCTGCGCCTGGCCGGGTATCGGCATGAAACCGGGTATCGCGGAAGAACCGGAATCCAGGGACGGGCTCCGACTGCTCCTGCTCTGTGCTCAGGGTGGGAAACAGGGAGCGGAGATGGGTGTCGTGCTCGCGGGCAAGGACAGGAATACATAGAACGGTGCTGGGCGCAGCGACGACCATCGCCGCTAGCGGCAGCCACTGATCGGCGGACATGAGGGACTTGGCGTTGATGAGCGCGGGGAAGGCACGGGCTTGGGCCGAGTCGATCCGGGTGCGGTCCCCGTCTATGCACGTGTCGACCACGTCCGCCACAGCCGCGACGAGACACGCTGCTGGTGCCAGCTCCGACACGTTGCCCCCCCACGACGACCCGTCCTCGTTGAAGCCCGCCGTGACGAGCGCATCCCGCGCTGCCGCTAGGAGCGTCATCGCTGTGTCCGGGTCGGCTCTTGAGGCACTTGACACCGAGTTCATTGCCATCAGCAGGGAGGCTTCAGCAAGATCTGGGTCGACAGGGTGGTCGGCGTCCTGGTAGCGCCAGTCTGGGTTCAGCTCCGATTGCAGGGATCGGACCTTTGCTGCAACCCCGTCGATGCGATCGGCCTTCAGCCGCCAAATCGCGGGGCGACGGCCCCGACGACCTTGTGGCGCCGACGGCAAGCGCTCGAACGCTTCCCGGTAGCGGTCAAGCACGGTGGTGACCAGGCTCGGCGCCACGCCGGCCCGTTCGGAGAGGGAACCAACGGTGAAGCTGGGCAAGCTGATCGCACCAGCAAGGGTCTTGATCGTCTCGAGCCCGGTAACTCGGTCGAAGATGTCACTCACAAGACCGGAGAGTACATTATCTCTCACCTGAAAGTCAATAGGTTTTCGGCTGTGGTCGCGTCCTCGTACCAGTGTCGCAGCATCGCCCCCATCTGCGCATGGAGGGCATAGTCGGCTCGGCACCGGTTCACCTTGGCCACGAAGGCCTTGTGCACCTCTGGCGTCGTCGTGACGCGATTGAGCTGGACGGACAGACGCTCGAAGACGGCCCACGGGTCCTCACCCCGCACGTCGGCGAACGGTGCGAGGAACCGATGGACGAACTGCGCAGCTGCCCGGCCCGTGCATGTCGAGGCTCGGGTGCTGAAGCTGCCGGTATCGGAATAGTCACGGACAGTTCACTACGCTGCGCACGTGCTCGGCACAGGGCGACGGAGGTTGTAGTGCGCATCGCAATGTTGGCGTTGGGGACCCGCGGGGATATCCAACCCATCGTCGCTCTCGGCGCCGAGTTAGCGCGGCGGGGCCATCAGGTCAACCTGGGCGTTCCGCCAAATCTTGTCGACTTGGCCCGCCGCGTGGGGTTGAACGCCGTGTCTGTCGGAAGCGACAGCCAGGCTCTTTTGGAGTCGACCGAGGGCCAGCAGTTGCTCGCGTCGGGCAACGTCGAAGAGTTCATGAGCAGGCTGCAGGGGGTTGATCATGAACAAGCGGTACAGAGAAACGCCGAGATGCGTGACCTGTGCGATGAGGCAGAGGTCATTGTCTCTGGAGCCCTCACCGAGCATAAGGCCCTCTCGTTGGCCGAGCGGGCCGACATCCACCTCGTCCTGATTCACACCTTCCCGATCCGAACGACTGGCGCCGTGGCCAACCCTCTCGTGACGACCAGCGAGTTGTCGCCATCCCTGAACCGGGAATCCCACGAGCTGTTCGAGCGCATCTGGTGGAAGGGCGCGGAAGCCGGCGTGAACGCCCAGCGGGCCGAACTCGGACTTGCCCCGACCAGTCGGCCGACAGCGGCACGCGTCCAAGAACGCGGTGACATCGAGGTTCAGGCGTACAGCCCGGCGCTGGTCCCGGGCCTCGAGTGGGGCGAGTGTCGACCGGTCGTCGGCTTCCTCGACCTGTCAGCCGAGGACTATCGCAAGCTCGGCGAGGCCGGGGTCGATGCCGGGCTCGAAGTGTGGTTGAACGATGGCCCGCCGCCGGCGTACTTCGGGTTCGGAAGCATGCCGGTGACCAAGCCGGCGGCGACCCTCGCGATGATCGTCAGCGTTACCGCGGCACTCGGAATTCGCGCCTTGGTCAGCGCCGGTTGGAGCGGGATGGTCGACGCCGACACGGATGCGGACCGAGTCCGGGTGGTAGGGGCCGTGAATCACGACGCCGTCCTGCCGCGCTGCAAGCTCGCCGTCCATCACGGTGGCGCGGGCACCACGGCCGCGTCGCTTCGCGCCGGGCTGCCGACCATGGTCTGTTCCGTCTTCGCCGATCAGCCGTTCTGGGGCACGCAGGTCGAGCGCCTCGGACTGGGCAGCCACGTACGGTTCGCTGCGCTCACCCAGCGAACCTTGACCGACGGGCTGGTCAGGGCGATGGAGCCAGGAGTCGGGCGCGAAGCTCGCCGAGTCGCTGCGTTGCTCGGCGCAGAGTGCGGCACCACGTCGCGAACGGCCGACATCATCGAATCTCGCTGAGCTCCCCTCTGAAGCGAGCGCGAACGTGGTTGCCGACTGGCTGGCGCTGACTGTTGAGCGCCGTCTCGCGAGAAGGCCGGTTCTCGACGAGTTGGTCCACCACCGGGGGCTTCCCCGACCCACTGCTGGGCTGACGGGCGGCATGTGAGCCGGAGAACCAGGGCGTCCGGCGGCGATAGCGTGGTCTCCATGGCCCGTCGCGTTTCGGATCTGGATGCCGGTTCCGTCGTCGTGGTGACGAACCCTGACGAGGACTGCTCGCCGCAGGCGTTCCGCGCCCTGCTCGACGACTTGGCCGCTGGTCCTGAGCCTGTGTTGGAGAGCATCGATGCCGTCGATGCTCTCCGCCAGTTGCGCGTCGACGTTGGCGAGTGAGCGCTGTTGTCATTGATGCCTCCGCGCAGGAGTGACCCGGACTTCCGGGCGCGGCTCCAGGAGCGCATGCGAGAGGACCGAGTGATTCTCGAGAAGCTCGCGCAGTGACGGGCGTCGAGTACCTCGGCTTGGCCGACTTCCTCCTCGTCGCCGAAGCGGTGCTCGAGTTCAAGGCCGAGGTACTGGCGTACACCGTGGACTTCACCCTGGCCGACATGGCGCTGCACGCGCCGGCTGCCGGCTTTCGGCGAGGTCGAGTTCTACCCCGACTTCGCCAGCACGGCCCGCCGAGCTGGGCCTCAAGGTCTTGCCCCGCCCGACCTGAGTGGCCCAGTGTGGGCGATTCGCGCTGGGAGACCGCACCGAATCGCCCACACTCGGTGATGTCACACCCTCTGGGCATACTTGGCGCATGGATGTCCGGCGTCGCCTCAACCAGATCGCTGGGTCGGCATCCTCGGCTACCGCATTGCCCGGAACCACGCCCTCATCGACGGCAACAAGCGCCTCGGCTGGGT
>JANMRJ010000191.1:0-1232 GCA_031370985.1 Acidimicrobiales bacterium | reverse complement strand
AACTCGCCCAACTCGAGCAGGCGTGCGGAGGAGCGCTCCTCCATCGCTCGACCAGCCGCCATGAGGCTCAACGGCTCTCCCCCCTCGGCGAGCGACTCCTCGATCAGGCCGACCGGCACCTCGGGCCGAACCCCGAAGCACCGGCCCTATTGCCCGAACCGCTCTCGTCGGCGCTCAGCAGCTTCTGGGGTGCCGACCGACTCCGGCGGTTCGAGGTGGCCGCGCGCTCCCCCAGCCTCGTCGAAGCCGCCGCCGCTCTTGGCACGGACGTCCACACGCTGAACCGGAGCCTCCAAGGCCTCGAATCCGCCTGCGGAGGAGCGCTCATGGCCCGAGAGAGCCCACGCTCCGCTCATCGGCTCACCCCCCTTGGGCGCCGACTGGCGGCACAGGCTGCGGAACACCCCGTTCATTCGCAGTCCTAGGAATTCGCCAAGTAGAGCGGACCTGCGGCCCACCGGACATGCTCCGCTCGCCATGTTCAGGCGGCACGGCTCGCCATCTTCGTGGGGTCCCTACAGTGCGTGTAGGGAACCCGAATTGATGGCCAATTTGGCGGCTTTTCGGTAGAGGTGGCGGCCGGCTTCGGTCAGTCGCCAGAAGCCCGAGTCGTCTCGTTCGGCGACACCAGCGGCTTCCAGGATCACCAGGTGCTTGCGCACGTTGCCCGGGTGGAGCCCGATGCCGACCGCCAACTCATCGGCAGTCCCTTCCTGCCAGTCGGCAAGAAGCCTCGCTACCTGTTCGCGTGACTCATTCGTCGGATGCCTTGTCCGCCGATGACGCGCTGGCCGATAGCTCGAGGCGAACTCATCGAGCACTGCCGGGTCGATGTACCAGTGAGGTCCGATGCGCTGAGCTGCAATGCGGCCTTCCCTCACCAACCGGTTGAGACTGCTTCGTTCGATGCCGAGACGACCAGCGGCATCCGGTAAGCCCAAGAAACCGGCTGGCGGGTTGTAGCTAACAATGGCCATGGCCGAGGAGTGTTACAGGGTGTCGTTACCAAAGTGGTGGATGCTCGCGCGCACCTCGCTCGACAGCACGCCCCCTCCGGCACTCTCGTTCTGGCGGTCTGCCGGCGGAGAGTCTTCGACCAACGGGCACCTGAACTCCGTATTTCAGTAGTTGCTGAAGACTCCAGGGGGCTGCCTAGCGCGCTAGGAGGTACCCGCCTAGCGCACTAGGCACTGGGGTGCCTTCGTGCTAACGTCGATTCGTGACGGCCAGGG
>JANMRJ010000143.1:0-1766 GCA_031370985.1 Acidimicrobiales bacterium | reverse complement strand
CCCCAGCCGGTCCGGGCGTTCGGGCTGGCGCTCCTCGGGGGGCACCTGCGCGCGGCAGCCTCGGCCGTCGGCGATGCGTGGCGGACGATCTCCAGCGCCCCGGCCCCGATGGTCGTCCGCGCCCAGGCGCTCGCGCTCGTCCTCGTGGTTCTGGTCGGTTCGATCGCGCTGGCGGGCGGGGCCACGGTCGGAGCGTTCGGGCTCCTCAATGGCACGCCGCCGACCCCGCGTCCGTCGGTCCCGCCGCCCAGCCTCGAGATTCAGAGCCCATCCCCGTCGCCGTTGCCCGCACCGGAGGCTACTCCGAGCCAGACGCCACAGGAATCGTCGAGCCCCGAGGCGACCGACAGCCCCGAGGCGACCGAGACGCCCGATGCCACCGGGACCAGCGGCCCGACACTTCGACCGCGAACGGCGACACCGACCGCGACTGACGATCACGGCGGCGGCGGCACCGGTTCGGGCTCAGGTTCGGGCGGCGGAGATGGGGGCCCGACGCCGAGCCCCACTGGGACAGAGGACCCGTCGGGCAGCGACGGTTAGCCATCGATCGCCTCGACTCGAGAGCCGGGCTCGTGTCGCCCGGTCGAGCGTGGTTTAACGCCAGAAGTCCGTCCTGTGGACCTTCGGCAGAGTCCCCCGCTGTCAGCGCCCCCGGAAGCCCCCGCCGCGAGCGTGACTTACGTTGGTGCCGCCCTCGATTCCGAGCCGGCCGACCCCGATTCCGGGCACGTTGTGCGCCAAAGGGCGCGCCACCGGACTTGTGGCACGAAACTCGAACCGGTCGGCAGCCAGCCGCCGGCCGTCGCCGCGCAGCCGCGGTCTACTGGACGAGACCGATCGCCGAGAGCTTGATCGCGTTGTTCGGGTCGTAGGTGATCGACACGTTGCCGTTGCCGCCCAACTCGAACTCGTCGCAGATCACCTGGGCGTTGAGCACCTCGGTGCCTCCGTTCCCGGTGAAGATGAAGTCCGCCTTGGGGAGGTAGATCGTCCCCGACAGGATCATCGTCGACGAGCCCTCGATCGACATGTTCGGCTGGGCGCTGGCATTGCGGTCCTGCCACAGCAGCATCCCCGTGTACGTGGGGCCGGTGTAGCCGTTCATCTGGACGCTCTGCGTGTTCTGGAAGTCGATCGCCTTGATCGAGCTGTTGCCGCCGGCACCGCATCCGGTGCAGTCGGTGTTGTAGACGAGGACGCCGCCGCCGAGGGTCGTCGGGTAGGGGAGCGCGCCGGTCCCGGCGTCGACGGTCCGGACGGTCGGCTGGCCGACGATCTGGAAGCCGCCGCCGGCCATGTAGTACACGCCCGGTGCCATGTAGACCGTGAGCGCGGCTGACGACTGCTTGATCGTCAGGCCTCCGTAGTAGACGCCCGGATAGATCCACAGAACCTTGTCGCGGTTGTAGCTGAGCGTGCACCCGGTGGGGTTGGCGGCGGTCGACGGCGAATTCGAGCCGGGGCAGCCGTTCGGGATCTTGTTTGATGCCGTATCGGGTCCCGTGACGTACACATTGGCAGGCGGCTTGGGCACGGCCGCGCTGCCGATGGTCGGCCCCGCCAGGCCGGCCAGCGGATCCGCTACCACCGGCGCCGGAACCTGCATCGTGCCGCAGCTCATCGTGCCGGTGTTGGCCGACACCGTGCCGGCAGTGGCGCAGTTCCCGTTCACGACCATATTCGCGCCAGTACAGTTCACGGTCAGGGCGCCGTTCGGCCCATTGCAGGTGGAATCGACCATGAGATCGCCCGCCACCGTCAGC
>JANMRJ010000138.1:0-1292 GCA_031370985.1 Acidimicrobiales bacterium | reverse complement strand
GTGCCGCCGGGGTAGGTGAGGGCGACGAGGCGGTCGCGGGCGTCGTGGCCGTAGCCCACGGTGGCGCCGGCCCCGTTGGGGGAGGAGCTGAGACGGCCCAGGCTGTCGTAGGCCCAGGTGGAGGTGACGGTGCCGTCGGTCATCGACACCCGCCGGCCGGCGCCGTCATACGCGTAGGACACGGCGGGGGTGGCGGGGTCGGAGTAGGCGACGGCGATGAGCTGGTCGGCGGCGTCATAGGACAGGGTGGTGATCCCGCCGGCGGCGTCGGTGAGGGCCCTGGGCCGCCCGGCCCGGTCATGGGCGGTGGCGGTGGCCCGGCCCCGGGGGTCGGCGGCCGAGGTCACGACATGGGCCAGGGCCGGGTCGCCGTAGGACCACGTGCTGGCTTCGCCGGCCCCGTCGGTGGCCGAGGTGCGGTTCCCCTCGGCGTCATAGCCATAGGAGACGGTGGAGGAGTCGGGGCGGGTGACAACTACCAGCTGGTCGGCGGCGTCGTAGGTGGAGGAGGTGGTGTGGCCCAGCGCGTCGGTGGCGGCGGTGCGGTTGGCGTTGGCGTCGTAGGTGGCGGAGGCGGACCGGCCCAGTGGGGCGGTGGAGGACACCACCTGGGAGAAGGCGTTGTAGCTGCGGTAGGTGGTGAATGCGGCCGGCGTCGGGCTGGCGCAGGTCACCCCCGTTGCGCTGCCCCGGGGGCTGATGGTGGCGACGACGCGGCCGATGCCGTCGTAGCAGTTCCGGGTCAGGTTGCCCAGGGGGTCAGCGGAGGTGAGGACGTTGCCGGCGGCGTCGTAGGTGAGGGGCCACACCTTGGCCCCGGGGTCGGTGACCGAGGTCACGTCGCCGGGGTGGGCGGCGTCGCCGTGGGCGTAGGTGGTGGCCTGGCCCACCCCCGGGCCCCCGCCGGGCAGGGGCGCCGAGGCCACGGTGAGGTTGCCCCGGGCGTCATAGGCGAAGGCAGCGGTGGAGCCGGCGGCGTCGGTGGTGGCGGTGAGGTTGTTGAGGGCGTCGTAGGACGCCGTCGAGCGCCGGCCCAGGGCGTCGGTGGTCGAGGTGCGGTTGCCGGCGGCGTCGTAGGACGTGGTGGTGGTGTGGCCGTCGGGGTCGGTCACCGCGCTCACGCCCAGGGTGGAGGCGTCATAGGCAAAGGTGGTGGTGGCCGGCGACGCGCTGGCCCAGCCGGCGGTGCGGGCCCGCAGCAGGTTCGCCTCATAGGTGAACAGCTCCACCCGGCCCGAGGGGTCGGTGACCTTGGTGGATCCGGGGACCGAGCTGTAGTCGAAGGCGGTGGT
>JANMRJ010000114.1:0-2882 GCA_031370985.1 Acidimicrobiales bacterium | reverse complement strand
GAGACGCGCGCTCCGGGCTGACATCAGCGATGAGGCCTGGGCGACCGTCAACTCAACCGTCTCGCGCCCCTTCCCGCGCCCCAAGACCGGCAAGGTCGCCGTGAAGGTGATCAACCACTACGGCGACGAGGTCATGAAGGTTTTTGCGGTTTGACGGACGCGGAGCGCCTCTTCAGGGCGATGACAGCGGACGAGGACGGGCTGGCGAGCGTCAATGAGTCGGCCCGGACTCTCGGCGCGCGACCCTATCTCGACGTTCCAGGGGACGCCTCGGACGACGTGGAGCCGGGCGCAGGCGGCATGTCGGCGAGTTCCGGGGATCCACTGCTACTGCCCGAGCACCGTAGGCCACCCTCGTTCGGGGGAACTGGACGTGACCCGGTGTTCGCGATCGAGGTCTCGGACATTGGCGCGGACCTGCGTTGGCGCGACGACCCGGACGGACCTTCGGGTCATGGTTTTCTCGAGCCTGTGCGTAGAATGCCGTTTAGTGAGTATCAGATTGCCCTCTGGGCAAGCCGACCAAACTGGCACCGAGTAGATCGATGACGCTTCTGGAACGAGAGCGCGAGGCCCTCGAGGCACCGCCAACACATACCGAGATCGTCCTTCGGCTTCACGCCGTGATCAAGGAAGCGATGGCATCTGGGATTTCGCGCGAACAGATCGTTGCCGACCTCCAGCACCTGCGCGAGCTGAACCCGGCCCGCGAAGATGTGATCCTGGACGCGATGGACTTCCTCGAGGGATGGGCGAGTCCGCACCTGGCGCTTCGCTGACAGCTCGACGGAAGCAAAGGCACGTCGCGGACTGAACTGTGCTGGGCGGTCCTCCTAGAGCGGCACGACTATCGAGCGCGAGTGCCCAGACATAACTCACGTTATCGGAAGTAACGTTCGTGGTGCGCGGTCGGCGCAAACGGAGCCTCAGTCAGCGCGAGCCAGCAGCTCGTCGAGGATCTCGGGCTCGTGGGGGGCAGCTGACCGACCACGTACCTCGACGTCGAAACCGGCCACGCCGACACGGCGTTTCAGGCCCGGAGGACGGCTACCTCGTACGCGTCGAAGGCGCGATCGCGCGACACGACGACGGCGTCGAGACGCATCGCCTGGGCGAGGACCATCCGGTCGAACGGGTCGCGGTGGTGCATCGGCAACGCGCCGGCTCGTTCCGCATCCTGGCCGGTGATCGGCACCACCGAGAAGCCGAGATCATCGATCGCCGGGACGAGCGCCGACGGCGCGCGCAACTTTCCGAGCGCCCGCTTGATCGCGATCTCCCAGATGCTGGCGGCCGAGACGACGACTTCATTGGCCGGCGAGCTGAGAGCGGACCTGGCCTCGACGGTGAGCTCGTCGGGTGCACCGAGGGCCCACAGGAGGGCGTGCGCGTCCACCAGGAGAATCACGCTTCGAATGCGTCCAGGAGCTCCGGGATCGGCTCGTCGAAATCAGGGGCGATCCAGATCAGGTCCTTCCAGATCCCGAGCGGCCGCCGCTGCGTTCGGGTCTTGAGCGGAACCAGACGGGCGACGGGCGTTCCGCCGCGCGCGATCACGACCTCCTCGCCGCGCTCGACGCGCTGGACGAGTCGCGAGAGGTGGGTCTTCGCCTCGTGGATGTTGACGGTCTCGACCATGGTGCCCACCGTAGCGGGTTAGTCCGAATTGGTCAACCCTGGGTCACGAAGCGTCCGGAGTCCAGTGATCGTCACCAGGCGCGAGCTCGTCAGGCGACCCACCACAAGCGCGAGCTCACCCTCCCGCCCGATCAGCCGGGTGGGTTCGTCCTGCGATCGCTGACCGATCATCCCGCTACCCGTCCCTCTCGCTCAGGCTCGCTGAACCGAGGCTGGCGGAAGCCTAAACGCGCCGGGCGGTCCTGCTCTGCGCATCCGCGAAACCGTGCGGCGCCCGCGGGCGTTACCCGACGTGGGAGAGGAACACTCATTGCCCACCAGAGAGGTATGCCAGACACCATGGGACGATTTCGGTTCGCAGCCGGCGCCCTGCCGCTGATCCTGATCCTTGCCGCGTGCTCGAGCGCCGCGGCGACCCCGTCACCGACCACGCAACCCGCAGCCAGCCTGCAAGTCGCCTCGCAGCCGGCCGCCAGCGACGCCGGGGCCGGTGCCTCGGGCGGGACGTCCGCGACGGTTGACCTCAAGGTCGCTGCCGGCTCCGGCTCGGTCACGAACTTTCTGACCACCCAGGGCAAGACGCTCTACTTCTTCAAGAAGGACACCGCCGATTCGGGCAAGAGCGCGTGCGGCGCCGGCCCGTGCCTCGACAACTGGCCGCCCTTCGTCGTCTCGTCTCTCGACTCGGTCAAACCCGATAGCGCCGTCACCGGCAAGCTCGCCTTGATCGCTCGTGATGACGGAACGATGCAGGTCACCTACAAGGGCCTGCCCCTGTACTACTTCGCCGGCGACAAGGCGGCCGGCGACACGAACGGGTCCGCGATCGCGAACTGGGGCGTCGCCGCTCCGTAGCAGATCGGCGCACGAATGGCGCCGCCCATCGATCCTCCCCTCAGCGGCGGCCCTTCGCGGCCGCCGCTGACGATTCCCGGACCGCCGCGATCGCGGCGACCGTCCCGCCCGTCCACGGCTGGCCGTGGCCCGGCAGGATCCAGCGAGCCTCGATCCCGGTCAGTCGGTCGAGCGAGGCAAGGGCCATCGCGGCGTCGGCGGTGAACGGGGCGATCTGTGGCCCGCTGACCCCGGTTGTGACCACGACCGTCGCGATCGCGTCGCCGACGAACAGCGCGTCCCGGTCGGGCATGTGGAGCGCCGCGCTGCCGGGCGTGTGGCCGGGCACCTGCACGACCCGCGGCGAGCCCGGGACGTCGAGCGTCGCCCCGTCACCGAACGTGGCGACC
>JANMRJ010000087.1:0-15919 GCA_031370985.1 Acidimicrobiales bacterium | reverse complement strand
GTCCAACCCCCGGGATCGGGATCAGGTACCGTCACTGCCAGTGGGCGCCAACCGGCGCCAACCACCAACCTCCGAATGCGGTTCAACCTCGTGGCTTGAGGCCGGTGTCAGGGAATTGCCTCGCTACCGGTCGATCCGCCTTCGTCGCCGTGGCCGGCGATCGGACCCGGTACTCCCGACTCGTCCCGAACGACGATCGGCGGCAACGTCGTCCGCTCCCTTGCCGTCGGCGGGTGGGTACCCGTAACACCGGACGACTGCCGAGACGCCGAACTCAAGCGCCTGCTTCGTCGGGATGCGGCACGGGTCGCAGGTCGAGCCCGTCGATGTGCTCGAAGTCGGCGGGATTGCACGTGTAGAGCGGCAGGTGGTTCGAGATCGCGACAGCGGCGATCATGGCGTCGTAGGCACGGGCGTGAGTCTTCCGCCCGGCCTGCCGCAGGGATGCTGAGACGCGACCGAATGCTCCGGGCAGCTGCAGCATCGAATGGGAGAGGGTCGAAGTCGCGTGACGCCGGTGGCAGCTGCGAGATTGAGACATCGATCGAACACGAAGTAGTGGCCTGGCGTGACGGGCGGTCGACCGCTGGCGCATCCGTGTCAGTGACCGCTGTGAGTATCTGCGTCGCCGCCGCTTCGGACTGCTTCGGAGCGCCTCCCGTTCTTGGCGCAAACGATCTGCGCTCATCTCTTGGAGAAGGGCGCGGCCCGTCGTGAGCATGGCGTGGATTTGGGATCCTGTCGTGGGTATAGAGCCCTCGCCGCGTCGGCGGACGATGCTGGTGAACGCACCCTCGACCCGACCACCGACGATCGCGCCGTGCACGAGGAGGGGCCTGTATTCCTCGGGCTGCGCCGGCAGGCCGACGGGCAGCCAGCGACGCTACCCGAACGCCCGCCCGATCGACATGCCCGCCCACGCGGCCAGCAGCCCGATCACCACCGACCCCGCCACATAGCCCACCGCCAAACCCACGTCGCCGGCCTCGGTCAGTCGGACGGCTTGAAGGCTGAACGTCGAGAACGTCGTGTAGGCCCCGACGAAGCCCACGGTCAGCGCCACCCGCAGGGCCGGGTTGGCGTCGAGGCGCTCGGTCGACAGGGTGAGGAGCAGGCCCAGGAGAAAGCAACCCGACAGGTTCACCACGAGCGTGCCCCACGGAAAGGCACTGCGGTTGTGGCGGGTGATGAGGAGGTCGAGCTGGTAGCGGCTCACGGCGCCGACGAAACCCCCGAGTCCCACCCACAGGCTGCGCACGCCGGCAGGGTACCTACACTCGACCGCCATGAGCGCGGAGCCACCGAACCGATGGCTGGCCGAGGCCGGCGGCCGGAGCCGGACGTATGACCAGCGCTGGGAGGAACTGGCCGCCGCCGGCCGCAATGTCCACGGTGAGGCGGACCTGGTCGAGAGCCTCGGCCCCCGCTCGGTGCTCGACGCCGGCTGCGGCACGGGCCGGGTGGCGATCGAGCTGGCCCGCCGGGGCCTGGAGGTGGTGGGGGTCGATGTCGATGCCGGCATGTTGGCTGAAGCGAGGACCAAGGCGCCGCAGTTGACCTGGGCCCGCGGCGACCTGGCGACGCTCGACCTCAACCGGACGTTCGACGCTGTCGTGCTGGCCGGCAACGTCATGATCTTCCTGGCGCCGGGAACGGAAGCCTCGGTGCTCGCTCGCCTGGCCGCCCACGTCGAGCTTGGTGGGCTCGTGGTGGCCGGCTTCTCCCTCGAACTCGGGCGTCTCGACCTAGCTACGTATGGTCGCCACGCCGAGTCCGCCGGGCTTGAGCAGGTCGACCGGTGGGCGACCTGGGACCGCCGGCCCTTCGCCGCCGGCGGGAACTACGCGGTGTCGGTCCACCGCCGGCCGGCGTTGCCGTAGGAGGGCCTCACGCCGAGCTGCGCTTGCCCTTCTCGGCCTTCTTCGCCTTCTTGGCGGAACGCTTCTCCTGCAGGGTCTTGCCCTGCTTCTTCTGGTTGCTGTTCTGCGGGGATTTCTCGGCCATGACCGAGACTACGCCCGGCCGCCCTCGTTTGGGCGTAGCGGGGGGCGTCTCCGTCCCGGGATGGCATAGTCCGGCCATGGAACCCGCTGTTCGCCGCCTCCCGTCCGGCGGCCCGTTCGAGCCGCTCATCGGCTACAGCCGGGTAGTGGTCGCCGGCCCTTTGATCTTCGTTGCCGGCACGACCGCCATCGTCGACGGCCGCCTGGTGGGCCGGGGCGATGCCTACGCCCAGACGATCCAGGCCTTCCGCACAGTGGAGGCGGCGCTGGCCTCGGCGGGCGCGACGCTGGCCGACGTGGTGCAGACCCAGATGTTCGTCACCGACATCAGCCGGTGGGCGGAGGTCGCACGGGCCCACCGTGAGCTCTTTGCCGACATCATGCCGGTGGCGGCCATGGTCGGCGTGGCCGCGCTGATCGACCCGGAGATGCTCGTCGAGGTGCAGGCGGTGGCCTACAAGCCGGGAGCCTGAGCGGTGCCCTCCCTTCGGGTCTCCCTGCCCCGCCGGCGGTCGGCCCCGCCTTGGTGTTCCGGGTCCAGCTGCCCAGCGATGGAGCGGGCGGTCGTCGACCTGGCCGAAGCGGGCGTGCTGGCGATCAGCCCGAGCCCGGCCTGATCGCCCGCACGGTCGCGATCTCGTCGGCCTCCGCCGGCAACTTGTCCGGGCGGTAGCGACGGACCCTGGCGAACCGCATCGACACCCCGCCGGGGTACCGGTCGGAGGTGAGGACGCCGTCGAGGGCGATCTCAACGACCAGCTCCGGCCGCACCCGAACGATGATCCCGTCCCGGCTGGTCTCCAGTTCCAGCAGCCGCGCCGTCTGCCAGGCCAGCAGCTCGTCGGTGAGGCCCTTGAACGTCTTGCCGACCATGACGAACTCGCCATCCTGGCCGCGGGCGCCGAGGTGGAGGTTCGACAGCCAGCCCTGCCGCCGACCATGGCCCCACTCGGCGCCCAGCACGACGAGATCGACGGTGTGGACCGGCTTCACCTTCCGCCACGCCGAGCCCCGCCGGCCGGCCTCGACGAGGGACTGCGCTCCCTTCACCATGACCCCCTCGTGACCGGCGGCCAGGGCGCCGGCGGCGAAGGCGGCGGCCACCTCCGGGTCGTCGGTGACCACGCTCGGGACCCGTAGCGGACCGACGACCGCGTCGAGCAGGGCGGCCCGCACCAGTAGCGGCTCGTCCAGCAGGTCCCGCCCGTCGAGGTGCAGGATGTCGAAGAACCAGACGCCGAGGTCGGCGCCGCCGGCGCCACCATGATTACCGCCGGCGCCGCCATGCTCACCGGAATGTCGGCCGAAGCGGCTCATGGTGTCCTGGAAGCGGTCGGGACGCTCGCCATCGCCCATGCCGACCACCTCGCCGTCGAGCACCAGCTGTTCGGCGGCCAGTGCGCGGACCACGGCGACGACCCCCGGCAGCCGGGCGGTCACGTCGTTCAGGTTCCGGGTGAAGAGCCGGAGGTCGTCGCCGTCGCGATGGGCCTGGATGCGGGCGCCGTCGATCTTCCACTCCACCGACGAGAGCCCACAGGCGGCGATGGCCTCACCGATGTCGGCCGCGGTCGAAGCCAGCATTGGCTGCACCGGTCGGAGGAGCTGCAGGCCGATGGCACACAAGGCGGTTTCGCCGCCCCCCACCGCTGTCTCCGCCACCCGCGACAGGTCCCCGTCGAGCATGACCGCCCGGCGGACGACATCGACCGCCACGCCGACGGCCACCGCCACCGCGTCGGTCACCAGCGCCTCCAACGCGCCCTGGCGCAGGTCTCCCATCAGGAGCCGCCGAAGGAAGTCGGCCTCCTCCGCGGTGGCCGCGGCGAACAGTGCGGTCAACGCCCCCGACCGGGCGCCGGCCGATCCGGGTCCAGCCAAGACGGCGAGCGCGGCCACCGCCCGGTCGACGTCGGCCACGGTGAGGCTTGGGACTGCCGCCGGCACCTCGTCGACCGCGGTGATAGACGCCCACCCGACGCCCACCCGGCCCTGACGCAGCTGGCCGGCGAGGAACGCCGCCGCCGGCCCCACCTCGCCGGCCCCTGCCCGCCCGAGCACCTCGGCGAGCGCGGCCCGCTTCACCTTCCTCGACCGGGTGGCCCCGACCCGGGCCGAGGCCTCGACCAAGGCGGCGAGCAACATCCTGGCATCCTGTCGCGCGACGATGCCCGCATGCGCATCGGACTTCTCGGCACCGGCAACATCGGCGGCACCCTCGCCCGGCTTCTCGTCGGCGCCGGCCACGAGGTGGTGGTGGCCAACTCACGCGGCCCGGAGGCGGTCGCCGGCCTGGTGGCCGAGCTGGGGGAGCGGGCGACCGGTGCGACCGCCGCCGGCGCGGCCGAGGCCGGCGACGTGGTCATCGTCGCCATCCCTTTCCCCAAGTACCGGGAGCTGCCCGCCGAGGCGCTTGCCGGCAAGATCGTGGTCGACGCCAACAACGACTGGTCGGGCGGCGGCGGCCGCGAGCTGTCGTCCAGTGAGGTCATCTCGGCCAAGCTGCCCGGAGCAGTCGTGGTGAAGGCGTTCAACACCATTCACTTCGTCCACCTCCGCGACCAGGGCACACCGGCGGGGACGCCGGGCCGGCGGGCCATCCCCATCGCCGGCGACGACGCCGCAGCCAAGGCCACCGTCGCCGCCCTGATCGACGAGATCGGCTTCGACGCCTACGACGTGGGCGCGCTGGCCGACGGCCGACGGATCGAACCCGGCTCGCCGGCCTTCAACGTCGGCCTCACCCGCGCCGAGATCGCCGCCGTTATCGCACCAGCGGTCGGTACTTGATGCGGTGGGGCTGGTCGGCCGCCGCACCCAGTTCCTTGTGCCGCCACACCTCGTAGTCGGCGAAGTTGCCCTCGAACCACCGCACCTGGCTGTCGCCCTCGAAGGCCAGCACGTGGGTGCAGATCCGGTCGAGGAACCACCGGTCGTGGCTGATGACCACCGCGCAGCCGGGGAACGACTCGAGCCCGTCCTCCAGCGCTCGCAGCGTGTCGACATCGAGGTCGTTGGTGGGTTCGTCGAGCAGCAGGACGTTGCCGCCCCGCCGGAGCATCTTGGCCAAATGCACCCGGTTGCGCTCGCCACCGGAAGCCAGGCCGACCGGCTTCTGCTGGTCCGAGCCGGTGAAGTTGAACGACGCCACGTAGGCCCGACCGTTGACCTCCCGCGTGCCGATCTTGAAGAACTCCTGCCCGCCAGTGATCTCCTCGTAAATGGTGGCATCGGCGTCGAGGCTGTCGCGGCTCTGGTCGACGTAGGCCAGGTTGACCGTCGAACCCACCTTGATCGACCCGGTGTCGGGTTGCTCCTGACCGGTAATCATCCGGAACAGCGTCGTCTTGCCGGCGCCGTTGGGACCGATCACGCCGACGATGCCCGCCGGCGGCAGCGAGAACGACAGGTCCTCAATGAGGAGCCGGTCGCCGTAGGCCTTGCCGAGTCCCTCGACCTCAATGACCAGGTCGCCCAGCCGGTCGCCGGGGGGAATGGCGATCTCCAGGCGCTTGGCCCCAGCCTCGGCCTCGCGGGCCTCGGCGAAAAGCTTGTCGTAGGCGTCGATACGGGCCTTGGACTTGGCATGGCGGGCCTTGGCGCCCATCCGCACCCAGTCGAGCTCGCGCTCCAGTGTCTTGGCCCGGGCGCTGTCGGCCTTCTGCTCCAGGCGGAGGCGCTCCTGCTTCTGCTCCAGCCAGCCGGTGTAGTTGCCCTCGAACGGCGTGCCTCGCCCGTTGGCCAGTTCGAGGATCCACTTGGCCACGTTGTCGAGGAAGTACCGGTCGTGGGTGATGGCCACCACGGTGCCGGGGTAGTCCTGCAATGACCGCTCGAGCCACGCGACCGACTCGGCGTCGAGGTGGTTGGTGGGCTCGTCAAGCAGGAGAAGGTCGGGCTTGGACAGGAGCAGCCGACAGAGCGCGACCCGCCGGCGCTCGCCGCCGGAGAGGGTGTCGACCGGCGCGTCGCCGGGGGGCAGGCGCAGGGCGTCCATGGCGATGTCGATCTGGCGCTCAAGGTCGTTGGCTCCCTTGGCCTCGATCTCGGCTTCCAGGCGCGCCTGCTCCTCGCCGATCTTCTCGTAGTCGGCGTCGGGGTAGGCGTAGCGGGCCAGGACCTCGTCGTAGGCGGTCAGGAGGCCGGCGACGGCACCCACGCCGTCCATCACGTTGCCCTTGACATCCTTGGTCGGGTCGAGGTGGGGCTCCTGCTCCAGCAGACCGACGGTGAAGCCGGGGGAGAGGCGGGCCTCGCCGGTGAACCCGTCGTCGACGCCGGCCATGATCCTCAGCAGCGACGACTTCCCCGAGCCGTTCGGCCCGATGACGCCGATCTTCGCCCCCGGGTAGAAGGCGAGCGTCATTTCCTTCACCACCTCCTTGTCGGGAGGATGGAAGCGGCTGACCTTCCGCATCGTGAAGATGAACTGCGCGGCGTTCGACATGGCCGCTGACCCTACCGGCCCCCGGAAGTCACGTCGCGCCCCGAACCTTGTCTATCTTGTGTCCGGAGTTGTGAGTACGGACCTCGTCCGTTCCGAAAGGAAGGCCGTCAGATGCCCGAAGCCACTGGTCCTTCCGGCCTGCTCTACGACGATCCCGTCATCTTCCGGCGGCGCTGGTTCCTCCTCGGGATCATGTGCCTGTCGCTGGTCATGGTGGTCATGTCGGTGGCCGGGCTCAACGTGGCCCTGCCCAACCTTCAGACCGACCTGAACACCAGCGCCACCGAGTTGCAGTGGATCGTCGACTCCTACGCCCTCGTGTTCGCCGCCCTCCTGCTCCCAGCTGGGGCGCTGGGGGACCGGTTCGGGCGGAAGCGGGCCCTTCTGCTCGGCCTCACCATCTTCGCCCTCGGGTCGCTGGTCGGCGGCATCGGCACCAATGCCACCCAGATCATCGTCGGCCGGGTCATCAACGGGATCGGCGCCGCCTTCGTCATGCCCGCCACCCTGTCGCTGATCACCACGATCTTCCCGCCCCAGGAGCGGAGCAAGGCCATCGCCCTGTGGGCCGGCTTCGCCGGCGCCGGCGGCGCCCTGGGACCCATCCTGTCGGGGGCACTCCTCGAGAACTACTGGTGGGGCTCGGCCTTCCTCATCAACGTGCCAATCGTCGCCGCGGTGATCTTCTGCGTGGCCTTCTTCTCGCCGACCTCCAAGGACCCCGAGGCCACGCCGCTCGACCCGATCGGCGCCCTCCTCTCCCTACTCGGTCTGGCCGGTCTGGTCTTTGCCATCATCGAAGGCCCCTCGCGGGGCTGGACCAGTGTCACCATCATCGGCGCCTTCGTGCTGGCCGCCGTGTGCCTGAGCGGCTTCGTGCTGTGGGAACGGCGGAGCGACCACCCGATGCTGCCCCTCACGTTCTTCCAGGACCGGCGGATGAGCGCGGGCAGCGGCGTGGTGACCATCGCCTTCTTCGTGATGTTCGGCCTGTTCTTCCTCTTCACCCTGTACTTGCAGTTCGTGCGGTCCTACTCGCCGCTCAGCGCCGGCCTGGCCACGTTGCCCTTGGCGGTCGCGCTGGTCGCCGTTGCCCCCCGGAGCGCGGCCCTGGCCAGCAAGCTCGGATCGGGGCGGGTGATGGCCGTCGGCTTCCTTTGCATCGCCGGCGGTTTCGGCGTCATGTCGTTCCTGACCCCGGAGACCCCGTACCTCGTGTTGGTGGTTGCCCTGGTGCTGCTGGGAGTTGGGCTCAGCCTCTCGGCGGCGCCGGCCACCGGCTGCATCATGAGCGCCGTCCCCCAGGCCAAGGCCGGCGTCGGCTCGGCGGTGAACGACACCACTCGTGAAGTGGGTGGCGCACTGGGCATCGCTGTCCTCGGCAGTATCAGCAACGCCGTCTACCGGTCGTCGATCAACCTTGAGGGCATCCCCCTTTCGCCGCCGGTCCGGGCTGCGGCCGAGGAGTCCATCGGCGCCGCGACCTTCATCGCCAGGAGCCTCCCCGAAGGTGGACGGGAGCTGGCGGCCCGTGCCGGCGAGGCGTTCACCCACTCCTTCAGCGTGACAAGCCGTGTGGCGGTGGTGATCACGGTCGTCGCCGCCGCGGTCGTGGCGCGGGCGTTCAGCCTCGCGTCGGAGCTGGCCGCGGCCGGCCAGCCGGTCGAACCCCCCAAGGCCCCGTAGCCCCGTCGCTCAGGTAGGCCGTACGACCTTTTCTCGCCGGCGCCCTCAAGCAAGGCCCGGGTCAGGCCGACCAACTGTCTATGAGACGCAAACGTACAGAGAGGCGAATGCGTCGATTGCTCCAGCTGGCCCGAACCGGCCTGACCCATCCGCCAACGTCGCCGGATGGTTCAGGCCGTCCTAGCTAGCTAGCTAGCTAGAGTGCGCGGATGATCAGCCTCACCGCCGCGCTCGGGATAGCACTGGTCGCCTTCGGCCTCGTGCTTACCCCCGGCCCAAACATGATCTACCTCGTGTCGAGGTCGATCACCCAGGGCCGGGCCGCCGGCCTGGTGTCGCTGCTCGGGGTGGCGGCGGGGTTCGGCGTGTACCTTGCCGCCTCGGTGGCCGGCATCGCCGCCGTGTTCGCCGGTGTCCCGCTGGCCTACGACATCCTTCGCGTCGGGGGCGCGGCCTACCTGCTGTACCTCGCCTGGCACGCCCTGCGCCCGGGGGCCACCTCGGTGTTCGCACCCAAGGACCTGCCGGTCGACCCGCCCCGACGGCTGTTCGTCATGGGGTTCGTCACCAACCTGTTGAACCCGAAGATCGCCGTGCTCTACGTCACACTGCTCCCACCGTTCATCGACCCCGACCGGGGGTCAGTCGCGCTGCAGAGCCTGGTGCTGGGCACCATCCAGATCACCATCGCCCTGAGCATCAACTGCGTGTGGGTGCTCACCGCTAGCACGCTGGCTATGTTCCTCAGCCGGCGCCCCGGTTGGCTGCGAGCGCAGCGCTACGTCATGGGCGGCGTACTCGGGGCGCTGGGAGTCCGGCTGGCTACCGAACGGAGCCGGAACGCACTGGCTCGCTGACGGAACGAGATATAGACTCATTCTCATTATGGAGCCGAGTCGCATCCGCGGAACGCTGCTGACGATGGTCGTCATGGTCGCCCTCGGTGCTTGCGGCGGGGGAGCGGATGAAGCCGCCGGCGGCAGACGGGTCAAGGTTGTCGCCTCGTTCTACCCGCTCTTCGAGGCCGCGCAGCGGGTCGGGGGCGCCGGCGTGGTGGTCACGAACCTCACCCCCGCAGGCAGTGAGCCGCACGACCTTGAGCTGAACTCCCGGCAGGTCGACCGTATCGAGGACGCCGATGTCGTCGTCTTCCTCGGCCAGGGGTTCCAGCCGGCGCTGGAGAAGGCCGCGGCCCGGGCCAAGGGGACGAAGGTCGACATCCTGGGCGATGTCGGCGCCCTCCTGCCGGCGCCGGCGGGCGACGACAAGCTCAACGTCGACCCCCACGTGTGGCTCGACCCGCGGTTGTTCAAGCAGATCGTGGCCGGCGTGGCCGGCGCGCTCATCGCCGCCGACCCGGCCAACCGGGCGATGTACGAGGCCAACGCCGGCGCCTACGCCCGGGAGCTCGACGACCTCGACGCCGCCTTCGCCGCCGGCCTCGCCACGTGTGCCCGCCGGGTCGTCGTGACGTCGCACGCTGCCTTCGGGTACCTGGCCGGCCGCTACGGCCTGACCCAGGAGGCCATCGCCGGCCTCGAACCGGAGTCCGAGCCGAGCCCGCAACGCCTCGCCGATCTGGCCTCCCGCGTCCGGGCCGAGGGCACGACGACGATCTTCTACGAGACGTTGGTCTCGCCCAAGGTGGCCCGCGCCCTCGCCCGTGAGGCGGACGTAGGCACTGGTGTCCTCGACCCCCTCGAAGGACTGTCCGACGCCGACGCCAAAGCGGGCCGGACCTACGTCTCAGCCATGCGGGAGAACCTGGGCGCGCTGCGATCGGCGCTCGCATGTCGGTGACCATCGACCCGCACGCCCTGTTCCTGGGCAACGTCGGCTACTCCTACGGGCGCACCCCCGTCCTCGACGACGTGAGCCTGCACGTCGGCGCCGGCGAGTTCGTGGCCCTGGCCGGGCCGAACGGCTCGGGGAAGTCAACGCTGGTCCGCGTCGCCCTCGGCCTCACCCCGGCCGAGCGGGGTGAGGTGCGTCTCTTCGGCGAGGCGCCCGACCGGCTGAAGGACCGCTGGCGGGTCGGGTACGTGCCGCAGCGGCCGATCCTCACCGACCAACTCCCCGCCACGGTCGAGGAGGTCGTGGCGTCGGGCTGTGTCGCCCGCCGGGGCTGGGCTCGCCGGCCGGGCCCGAAGGACAAGGTCCGCGTCTCCGAGGCGCTCGAGGTGGTGGCGCTGTCCGACCGCCGGCGGACGCCGGTCGTCGAGCTGAGCGGGGGCCAGCAGCAGCGGGCATTCATCGCCCGGGCCTTGGCGTCGGAGCCTGAGTTGCTGGTGCTCGACGAGCCCATTGCCGGCGTCGACGCCGAGTCCCAACAGCGGTTCCGCGACGCGATCGTCACCCGGTGCCGCAACGACGGCGTGGCTGTGCTGCTGGTGTCGCACGAGCTCGGTGCCGTGGCCGACGACCTCGACCGCATCATCGTCCTGCGCGGGGGCCGGGTCGCCTTCGACGGCCCGCCGGCCGACCTCACCGCCGAGGGGGTCAGCCTCGGCGTCCACCGCCACGACCTGCCGGTCTGGCTTGAGGGCCCGGGATGACTTTGCCCCTGCCGTGGCCGTTCGAGCGGGAGTACATGCAGCTGGCACTGGCGTCGGGGCTGGCGGTCGGCGCCTGCGCGCCCCTCATCGGCACGTTCCTTGTCCAGAAGCGGCTGTCGCTCATGGGTGACGGCATCGGCCACATGGCCTTTGCCGGCGTCGCCGCCGGCCTGCTGGCGGGGGTCAGCCCGTTGTGGACCGCGCTCCTGGTCGCGGTCCTCGGGGCGGTGACGATCGAGTGGCTGCGACTGCGCCGGCGGGCCAGCGGTGACCTCGCCCTGGCCGTGTTTTTCTACACCGGGATCGCCGCCGGCGTGGTGGTGACCGGCCTGGCTGGTTCACTCAACTCAGGCGTGCTGACTTATCTGTTCGGCTCGGTGCTCACCACCAGCCCGTCCGACGCCCTGAGCGTCTGCGTCCTGGGGGCGGTCATCATCGCCGTGGTCGGCGTGGCATGGCGGGCGCTGTTCGC
The DNA here is from genome assembly GCA_031370985.1 of Acidimicrobiales bacterium. Lineage (GTDB taxonomy): Bacteria > Actinomycetota > Acidimicrobiia > Acidimicrobiales > AC-14 > CADCTB01. The sequence continues at coordinate 4,756 of JANMRJ010000087.1, read as the reverse complement.
CGTTGCCCTCGATGAAGAGGCGGCCCGGGTGGCGGGCTTGCCGGTCGCCGCCCTGAGCCGGGGGCTGGCCGCGCTGACCGCGGTTACCGTGGGCGCCGCCCGGCGCGTCGGCGGCGTGCTCCTGGTGGCGGCGCTCATGGTCCTTCCCGTTGGCTCGGCGCAGCGCCTGGCGCGGTCTTTTGGCGCCACGCTGCGGTGGGCCGTCGCCATCGGCCTGGGCTCGGTCGTCGCCGGCCTGGCCGTGGCCCGGGCTGCGGCGCTGGCCCCGGGTGGCACCATCGTCCTGGTTGCCGCCGCCACCTTCACTGTCACCTCCGCCGTCGACCTGGGCCGGAGGCGAGGCCGGCCGGCGGGGTGAACGTCCGCAACTGGTGACGCTCAGTGTCACCTGTCGCACGGGGCGGCCCCCGTTCAGCGGCAGCCAGCTCAGAGGCAGCCAGCTCAGAGGCAGCGGGGGCAGCGACCGTCGAAGTCGACCCGGTGGCCGGTGATCTCGTAGCCGGTCTCGGCCGCGACGCGGCGGGCGGCTTCGATGAGCGCCTGCTCGAGGCGGGCCGAGGCGGCGAAGTCGAGGAGGGTGCCGCAGGAGGTGCATTGGAGGTGGTGGTGATGGCCGGCGAGGTCCTCGGCCAGCTCGAAGCGCCCGAGGTCGTCGACGCCGGGGAGCCGGCGGGCCACGCCGGCCTCGCACAACACAGTGAGGTTCCGGTACGCCGAGGACTGGGGCATGCCCTTGGTGCCGGCGAGGATCTCGGTGATGGTGAGGGGGTGGTCGGCCTCGAGCAGTGCGTGGACCAGCGCCCGCCGGCTGGTGGTGTACCGCTGGTCGAGGGCGGCGACACGCTCGGCGGCGGCAACATGGAGGACGGCGTCGTCGTCGCCGGCGCCGTGGCGTAGTTTGGCCCGGTCCTCGCCGGCCAGGAGCTCGGTCACCGGGTGTGGGTGTCTCGCTCGGTGGCGTGCACGACGGCGTCGCGCACGATCCGGGCAACGTGCTCGTCGCTTAGGGAGTACGCGATCTCGCGGCCTCGACGCTCGGCCCGCACGAGCCGGCTGGCCCGCAGGACCCGGAGGTGCTGGGAAACGAGGGGCTGCGACACCCCCAGTGCGTCGACCAGCTCGTGGACGCAGCGGACCCGGCCGTCGAGCTCGCGCACGATGGCCAGGCGATGCGGGCTGGCGAGAGCCCGTAGCATCTCGGCGGCCACGTCGAGCCCGCCGTCGCCGGCGACGGCCGCCGGGCGCGGCTGGGCGGTGGTGGGCACGGGACGCATTCTACGATGCGCATGTCCGCATAGGTCAACCGCACCGGACTTGTCGCTGGCGGAGAGTCGGTCGGACGAGGCCGCAGCGGTCCGCCGCGGCCCGGCAAGATCGACCTGAGGCGGGTGCGGCGCCTTGGCCGGACAGGTACCTTCCGAGCTGATCCGCTGGTGGCGGTACCACGGCCCACCACCATGGCAGCGGCTCCCACGATGGGGTGTCGACGCCGTGGTCGGGCATGTGCGATCGCCGGGCGAGAGGCTCCTGGACGGCCTGGACCGTACGTCAGTTCCGCACACTTCCCCCGGAGTGGTCTGGTCCGAGAGGTGCAAGCCGTGGCACGGCCACTTCGAGGACCCGATCTCGGTGTCCGACGTTCCTCGCGCTGGAACGGTGCGTTTCTGGCGCTATCCAGTGTCCAGAACGGCATGACGAGCGTGCTCGACCGCCGGCCTGACGGGGTCCGCGCGCCGGTGGTTGGCGGCCGAGACCAACCCGGCGGTGCGTTGGGCCATGAGCCAGGCTCCGACGGGTGCGCTGATGCTCTCCATTGCCCTCCCAAGGTTGGCCTGGATGTGCTCAGCGGGTCGGGGCGGTGTCGGCGGAGTGGTCGGCCCCCGTCGTCGCTACCATGAGCCGTGCCCATCGGTGTGATCCTCGGCCTCGCCTCCGCGCTCCTGACCGCACTCGTGACGGAGATCTACGCCCACCGTTGCCTTGCCCACCGTGCTTTCCAGGTACGGCCGGCCGTCGCCTCGGTGCTGAACATGTACTTCCGGGTACTGGTGGGGACCGACCCCGAGACGTGGGCCGCAGTCCACCGGCTGCACCATCGGTACGCGGACACACCCCTCGATCCTCATTCACCCCGGCTGCGCCGGCCCTCAATGGTGCTGCTCGGCTCGGCCTATCTGTTCGCCAAGGCCAAGCCGGGGGTGCCCTCGGACCGACCGAAGGGTCCCTGGGTATTCGTCCTCCGCATGCTGCTCGTCTCCGCATATGTGGTGGCCTTCGGGCCGGCGCAGGTGCTGGTCATGTTCGTCGTCCACCTGGTCGGCTACCTGGGGATCATGGGTATGGTCAACACCGTCGGCCACCTCTACGGCCGCAAGCCGCACCCCGATGCCGCCGGTTACGACCTGGCGTGGCTGGCGATCCCGCTCCTCGGCCACGGCTACCACAACTCCCACCACGCCCATCCCGCGGCGGCGCGAACCGGCCTCCTCGACCCGATCTGGCCGATCCTTCGCCTCAGCGCCGCGGTCGGGCTGATCGACTTCGACGGGCGGGAAGGGCCGGCGCTGGCGCACGATGTCTGTTGCGGCGCATCGGCGGCGCTGGCCCGCTCCTAGCGGCTCTCGCCGCTGCGAAGGAGAGCGGGACCGCGGCACCAGCGGAGGCGATGAGGCGACAATGCAGGCATGGGAGTAGCCACTGCGGTGCGAGGGTCGCGGCCGAGGTTCGCGACGAGTTGGCCCTGTGGTCCGCGCCGGTGATCCGAGCGACTCGGAGGCTGTCCGTACCGCGCGGCGCGAGGCGGCGGCGCGCCGGAGAACTCGCTCCGCTCTACTGAGGAAGCCGTACCGAAGGGTTCCATGCACCGGCGCATGTTTACATGCGCTTGTGCATAGTCCGGTTCAATCATGCCGAAGACCATCCAGCTGCGCGACCTCGATGACGACGTGTACGACGCACTTCGCCGGCGGGCGTCGGAGGCCGGACTCAGCGTGCCGGAGTTGCTCCGGAGGGAGGCCACCCGGCTGGCGGCGCGCCCGACGGTGGGGGAGTGGCTGGCCCGGACGAGCCGTCGACCATCGCAGATCGATCGTGCAGATGTGGTGGCGGCGCTCGACGAGCTGCGAGGCGAATGGCCCGATGCTGATCGTTGATGCGAGCTGTTTGTACGAAGTGGTGGCCGATACCGCTCGTGCTGACGATATCCGTGCTCGGCTTGCCGCTGACCCCGACCATGCTGCACCCTCGGTCGTTGATGTCGAAGTGGTGAGCGTCATCCGGCGGGACTTCCTACTGGGTCGACTGGACGCGACAGCGGCGGACCAGGCCGTCGAGGACCTCCGGGACTGGCCGGGCGAGCGCTTCGGGCACCGACCGCTCCTGAACCGAGTCTGGGAACTGAAGGTCACGCTTCGGACGTGGGACGCGTTCTATGTCGCTCTTTCGGAGGCTCTTCACGGCACGCTCCTTACCGGGGATGCCCGGCTGGCGAAGGCCAGCGGCCCTCGGTGCACCATTGAGCTCGTGTGAGCGTCGCTGACGCACGCTACGGCGTGCCGGCGAAGAACTGGCCGTGGGAGCCGAACGGCACGTGCTAGGGGAGTGATGCTTCGTCATACCTTTGATCCTCCTGTTCGTGGCACTCCTCGTCACCTCCGTGGCAACAGGCTACGGGGTACCGATATGCTCATGTGTATGCGGACAACCATCAATCTGCCTGATGCACTTGCCGAGGCGGCAAAGGCGAGGGCAGCGGCCGAGGGACGGACGTTTACGAGCGTGGTCGAGGAGGGGCTGAGAGCGGTTCTCGCGGCCGAGCCGACGAGCGCTCCGGTTGCGCTCCCGGCCTACGGCGCGATCGACGGGACCGTCCTCATTGATCTCACTGACCACGAAGCTCTCTGGGCGGCGCTGGACGCGGACGGCGCCCGTTGATCGTCCTGCCCGATGTCAACGTCCTCGTCTACGCCTTCCGGCGGGAGTCGCCACTCCACGGGCGCTACGCCGCCTGGCTCGCTGACCTCCTGAGTGGCGCGGATGAGGTCGGCGTCACGGAGGGCACGCTCACCGGGTTCCTTCGCATCGTCACCAACCCACGCATCTACGTCGACCCCGCGCCGACCTTGGACGCGCTGGCGTTCATCAACGCCGTGCGCCGCGCCCGACGGCGGCGGTGGGTGGCCGTCACCGATGCGGTTTGGACCAGGTTCGCAGCGCTCGTGGAGCCAGACCCTCAGGTCCGGGGCAACCTCGTGCCGGACGCGTGGCTGGCGGCCCTTGCCATGGCGCACGGGTGCCGCATTGCCACGGCCGATCGTGGCTTCGCTCGCTTCGATGGCCTCGACTGGTTCGATCCAGCACGCGCCCACTGATCGGGGACGGCCGGAATACGACGGAAACCCGCCACAGATATCTTTGCAGCCGGCCGTCGGGGCTGAAGGCCAGGCTGCTGGCACCTTGCCGACCTCCGGCGCTAGGCCGCCCGCTGCGCCCCGTGCTCAGGCGGACGCGCCGGTAGGCCCCGAACGGGACCTGGCTCGCCTCGCCACCATCACTGCCCGCCTGCATCTCCCGGGGCGTCCAGCCTGCCACCAACATCGCTGCCCGCCGCCCTGAGCGCCGTCGTCACCGCCTGCCGGCATCACGGGTATCACGGTGGTGGTCGGGATCGGTGTCGCTGGCGGTTGTGAAAGGCGCAGGCCGCCCTGCCGTTGTCCTGGGTGGTCGGTCCTCCTGCTGACCAGGGCTGGACATGGTC
>JANMRJ010000053.1:0-1738 GCA_031370985.1 Acidimicrobiales bacterium | reverse complement strand
GAGCCGCTCCTTGCCGCCCGTGACCTTGGTCTTCTCGGACGGACCGCCGATCCGCTTCTTCTGGGAGGCCCCGACGCCGAGCAGGATGAGGCCGACGAAGAGGAGGCCGACGACCGCAGCCAGCACGATCTTGACCGTGCTGGATGTCCCGCCACCCACGACCTCGAACTGCACGGCCGAGGTGTAGATGTCCGTGGTGCCGCCACCCAGGCCGGCGTTGGCCGCCAGCGTCGGGTCACTCGCCCGGGTGTCGTCCCACCCGAAGATGGCGAAGGCATTGGTCGACGCGATCCCCACGGGCGAGCTCATGTCGAAGTTGTTGCCCCACACGCCAAGCTTGCGGTCGATCGTGCGGTCGGTAATGCGCTGGTTCTTCGACCACGTCTTGCCGTTGTCGTTGGAGTAGGAGTAGTAGACATCGTTCCCGCGGATGCCCGGGTCAGAACGGGTGTCCCACCAGGCCACGTCGATCCGCCCGTTCGGCGCCACGCTGATCATGGGGATGACCTGGGCGAACATCTGCTTCGCGTCGTCGTCGTTGAGAGTCTTCGGCTCGCTCCACGTCTTCCCGCCGTCGGTGGACTGCTTGAGCACCACGTCGAAGTTCGAGGCGACCACGTTCGAGGTCGGACCGCTCACCGACGGGTTGACCATGGAGACGATGTTCACCGTCCCCTGGGGTCCACCGCCGGGGCTCCAGGCAATGCGGCCGACACCGCCCGTGTACGGACTCATCGGCCCGGCCTGGGTGGCCGTCCACGTCTTGCCCTTGTCTGATGTCTTGGACACCCACTCCCCGGTCACGACCGCGGGGTTGAGGTTGGCGCCGACGCTGAACCACAGAACGTAGGCGTTGCCCTTATCGTCGACGGTGATCGCCGGGTTCCGGCCGCCGAAGTTGGCAGCCTGGTCGGGCTTCGACGCCCGGGAGCCATCCTGTTGGACGATCGTGGTGGTCGTCGCCCCGGCCAGCAGGGTGGTGTTCGAGGACGAGGCGATGGCCTTCTGGCGGTTCGCGCCGTCGGCCCACGCACTCTCCGAGACGTTCACCGGTTCACCGAAGGTCCGCCCGCCGTTCGTGGAGACGGCCACGACGGCCCTCTGGGGGTTGGCGTTGGGCAGGACGATGTTCGTGGTCGTGAACTGCCAGCCGATATAGACGATGTCCTCGCTGCCCGACTTGCTGTCGACTGCCACGTTGCCCACCGGTCGGTTGTGCTCGACCTTCTCACCCTCGTTGCCCCGAGCGTTGCGGACGACAGCGGTCTGCCATGTGTCACCTAGGTCGGTGGAACGGGCCAAGAGGATGCTCACGTTGCCGTTCCCGCCAGTGGCGATAGCCCGGTCCTGCACGTCCCAGCCGGCCAGGCCGTAATACAACGTGCTGTTGCGGCCAAAGGCCAGCGGACCCTGGAAGACGTTGCTGTTGTTGCTGTTACAGGAGGGATAGGAGTCGGGCGCGGGCGAGGCGTCGAGCTTCTTCCAAGACTTACCGCCATCAGTGGAACGCATCAGACCGCAGCGGCGGGTGCGGAAGTCAGCCGTGGAGGCGACGACGTTGTCGGAGTTGGCCGGGTCGACAGCCATGAACGGGCCGGAGTACGTACGGAGCGGGTCCTCGTCTCCGTTGGTGACCTGGATGGGCTTGGTGGGCGCGCCCAGGGGCGACTTGGTGGGGGCGGCGCCCGCAACGCCCTGGGCGAGAGCGAACAGCCCAACCCCCGCGACGGCCAGGCGG
>JANMRJ010001176.1:0-8174 GCA_031370985.1 Acidimicrobiales bacterium | reverse complement strand
CGAGCTGTCGAGCGGCACGGGCGCCGCCGGCAACACCGTGTTCGTCGACGACATCGTCATCGGCGACGAGCCGCCGGCGACCAACGACCTCACCGCCGACACCTCGACCATCGAGGGTTCCGCCGGCGTCTGGATACCCTGGTTCTCCTCCGCGGTCGCCCGGTCCACTGACCAGGCCCACGCCGGCACCCACAGCCTGAAGGTCAACGTCACCGCCCCGTACGGCTGGGGCGTCACCCAGAGCAACTACCCCGGCTTCGCAAGCACCCCAGGCAACAAGACGCTGTCGTTCTGGGGCCGGGCCGGCGCCGGCTCTGGGCTTTCTGCGACCATGACCGTTCACTGGCGGAACGCGGCAGGAGCGACGTTGCGGTCGGACATGGTGACCCTGGCCCTCGGCGCGTCGTGGGCCCAGGCGACGGCAACCGTGACCGCACCCGCAGGCACCGCCCTCGTCGCGGTGGACTTCTCGAACGCCTCGGGCCTGGCCGGCAACTCCCTCTACCTCGACGACATCTCGGTGACGCCGAGCCTGGTGGCCCCTCCCCCGCCGCCGCCGCCCCCCGCTGGCGGCCTCGATGCCGACACGTCCACTCTGGAGGCCGGCGTCGGCGCATGGGTGCCGTGGTTCTCCTCGGCAGTGGCCCGGTCGGCCGAACAGGCCCACGGCGGCACTCAGAGCCTCAAGGTCAACGTCACCGCCCCCCATGGCTGGGGCGTGACCCAGAACAACTACCCGGGCTTCGCCATGACGCCGGGCGACAAGACCATCGCGTTCTGGGGCCGGAGGGGCGCCGGCGCGGCGGCGGCCGCCACCATGACGGTCCACTGGCGCAACGCCGCCGGCGTGGACCTGGCCACCAACCAGGTCACCGTTGCCCTGGGGACATCCTGGGCCGAGGCGACGGCCGTCGTCGCCGCACCGGCCGGCACCGCCTTCGTGGGTGTCGACTTCTCGAACTCCTCGGGGGGCGCGGGCGACGTGGTCTATCTCGACGACATCACCGTGACGACCAGCGCGGTGGCCCCTCCGCCGCCGCCGCCGCCGACCGGGCTCCTCGACTACGCCACCGCGACCATGGAATCCGGCATCGGCAAGTGGGTGCCGTGGTTCTCCGCCGCAGTGTCCCCGTCGACCGACCAGGCCCACGGCGGCACCCACAGCCTCAAGGTCGACGTGACGGCCCCGAACGGGTGGGGCGTAACGCAGTCCAACTACCCGGGCTTCGCAGCCACGCCCGGACCGAAGACGATCGGCTTCTGGGCCATGGCGCCGACCGGCTCAGGCCTGGCCGCCACCATGGCGGTGAGCTGGCGTGACGCCTCGGGCGGCGACCTCGGCACCGACCTGCTCGTGCTCCCCCTCGGGACGGCCTGGACCCAGGCCACGGCCGCAGTCATCGCCCCGCCGGGCACGACGCGGGTCGCCATGAGCATCACCAACAGCTCCGGCGGCGCCGGCACTACGGTCTACGTCGATGATGTCACGGTTGCCAACGCGCCATGACCGCCCGGCGGCGGCCACAGGAGGACGCTGACCATGTCTGACCTGCGAACGATGCCCCGAGCCGACGGTGACGCCGGCCCGGGCTCCGACGACGCCTGGGCGCCGCCCGGTGATGGGCGGGGCCGGCGGGGCGCGATGCTGCTGGTCGGCGCTGGCGGCGTCGCATTGGCGCTGTTGGCCGGCGCCATCTGGTCGTGGCCGCCGTGGACCACCGACCCGTTGGGCGCCCCGAACGGCGTGGCGCTGGTCGCGCCGGCGCCGGCCGCCGCGCCGCTGAAGCCCGCTGACATCTGGGCCACCCTGGGCGGCGAGCCTGCTCCGACCACTACAACCCCGACCACGATCACGGCCCCGACCCCGACCACGGCCCCAACCACCGCAACCGGCGCGGGCAGCGGAGCTACGACCCGGGCGTCGGCCGGTGCCGGTGCCGGCACAGCCACGCCCACGGTCACGCCCACGCGGGTCGAGGCCGCAGGGTTGACACCCGCGCCGACGCCTGAGCTCGCCGAGCCCGGGCCGGCCCGCGACACTGCGCTCGACTCTGTCGGCCGGTCCGGCGCGAGCATCGGCACCTCCGGCGCCAGCCCCGAACCCGCCGACGACAACGCCGCCGTCCCGCTCGCCCCCATCTTCGGGCCGCTGCCTGCTCACGGCGCCAACGTCATCGACGGGCGGTCCTCCACCATCGAGGGTTCGACCGGCTACTGGAAGGACTGGTTCTCCGAAGCGATCGGCAGCACGCAGGCAGATGCATTCACAGGGTCCTACGCAATGCGGGTCAAGGTCAAGGCCCCCTACGGCTGGGGCGTGGAGCTCAACATCTGGCCCGGCTTCGTCGTCCGGCCGGGCCCGCACATCCTCGGGTTTGCCGCCCGCAACGAGCTGGGCGTCGACGCAGCCACGATGACCGTGCACTGGTACCGCGGTGATGTCGAGCTGGCGAGCGAGAAACTCACGATCGGCTTGACCGAGGACTGGCAGCAGGCCTACGCGTACACGATTGCCCCGAGCGGCGTCACCCACGTTCGTATCGACTTCAGAAATCGGTCCGGCGGACCGGGAGACCGCCTCTTGCTCGACGACATCATCGTCGCCGCCGTTTAAGAACTGCATGGTCACCCGCCGGCCGGTCGCGCCCGCACCACGCAGGCTTGGGGTTGTCCTCCTGCTGGCCATGACGGTCCTGGGCGCCTGCGCCAGCGGGTCGAAACCGGAGGGGGCGACCGGCTCCGCCGGGACCGGCCCGACATCGACCGACGCCACGACCGAGGTTGGCGGGGCACCGGGTTCCATCCCGACAACCACCAAGCCCTCGCCCCGCACTCCGGCGACCTCGGTGGCCGCCGCCCCGACGGGACCGCCGGCCGCCGTCTGCGGGAACGCCACCGCGCTGGCGGGCCCGGCAACCCAGCCGACCGGGTCCGTACGGGTCGATCCTGGCCAGGACCTCTACGCGGCCACCCAGGCCAAGCCGCCCGGCACAACGTTCTGGCTCTCGCCCGGGACCCACGTGCTGGGCGACGACATGTTCTCCCAGGTCCAACCGAAAGACGACAACGTCTACATCGGGGCGCCGGGGTCCGTCCTCGACGGCCGGGGGCGCAACCGCTACGCCTTCACCGGACAGGCCCAGAGGGTGGTCCTCAGCCACCTGACCGTGACCGGTTTCGTGTCGCCCTTGTACGAGGGGGTCGTCAACCATGACGCGGCGAGGGGCTGGAGGATCGAGGCCTCCACCATCCGCGGCAATGCCGGCGCCGGCGTGTTCGTGGGTTCGGACAACGTCGTCAAGGGCAACTGCCTGGCCGGCAACGGCCAGTACGGCTTCAGCGCCTTTCGCCCCGACGGGGTCACCAACGTGGTCATCGAGGGCAACGAGATCGCCGGCAACAACACTGAGAACTGGGAAGTGCGCATCCCCGGCTGCGGGTGCGCCGGCGCCACCAAGTTCTGGGAGGTCTCCGGCGCCACCGTGGTCGGCAACTGGATCCACGACAACACCGGGCCGGGCCTGTGGGCCGACACCAACAACGTCGGCTTCCGCATCGAGGGGAACCTCATCGAAGGAAACTCCGACGAAGCGATCTTCTACGAGATCTCCTACAACGCCCGCATCGCCGGCAACACCCTGCGCCGCAACGGCCTGGTCAAGGGCCGGGCCTACGCAGCCCGGGGCGACAACTTCCCGGTGGCCGCCATCTACCTGTCCGAGGCCGGCGGTGAGCCGCGCCTCCAGAACGGCATGTACGCGACGCTGGAGGTCGTGGGCAACCTCTTGGAGGACAACTGGGGCGGGGTGGTGCTCTGGGAGAACGCCGACCGCTTCTGCAACTCGGCGGCCAACACCTCCACCGGCTACTGCACCCGCGGCGGGGCGGCCGCTCCCGCTATGTGCGCGCCAGGCCAGATCGATCGCCCTCCCTACGTGTCCGACTGCCGCTGGAAGACCATGAACGTGTCGGTCCACGACAACGACTTCCGGATCGACAAGGCCAAGCTCGGCTGCAAAGGCCAACCGTGCGGCCTCCAGGCCGTGATCTCCAACTTCGGCACCTTCCCCGACTGGTCGCCCTACAAGGCCCGCACGGTCCAGGAGGCCATCACCTTCGGCCAGAACAACCGCTTCGCGGGCAACCGCTACGTGGGGGACTGGCACTTCAATCCCTACGAGCCGGGGCGGGTCCTCGACCTCGCCACCTGGCAGTCCCCGCCCTACCGGCAGGACGCCGGCAGCACCCTGCGTTGAACAAACCCGGCTGAACAAACCCGGCTGACCAATCCCGGCTGAACAAACCCGGCTGACCAAACCGGCTCAGTCCGCCGAATCGCTCAAGTCGGCACCCGTCGCGCTCCGAAGGAAACCGGGATGACCCCCACGATCCGTCCTCGCCGGCCCGGCGCACGACGGGGCCTCGCGGCCCTCGCCGGTGCCGCCCTCCTGTCCCTCCCGATCTCGCTCCACAGCGCGCCGGCGACGGCCGCGGCGACGGCCGCGGGCGCTCCCCTCACGCCGCCGGCCGTTGTATGCAACAACTCGGCCGTTCTCGCGGGGCCGGGATCGCCACCGCCGGGCGCGGTCCGGGTGGATCCGGGCCAGGATCTCCACGCGGCGACGCAGGCCAAGCCGGCGGCGACGGTGTTCTGGCTGGCGCCGGGCACCCACGTCCTGGGCGACGACACCTTCTCCCAGGTCCAGCCCAAGGCCGGGAACGTCTACGTCGGGGCGCCGGGGGCCGTCCTCGACGGCCGGGGGCGCAACCGCTACGCCTTCACGGGGCAGGCCGCCGGCGTGGTCATCCGCCACCTCACCGTCACCGGGTTCGTGGCCCCGCCGAACGAGGGCGTAGTAAACCACGACGCCGCGCCGGGCTGGACTGTCGAGGCCTCCACCATCCGCGCCAACGCCGGCGCCGGCGTCTTCGTCGGCTCCGACAACGTGGTCCGCGCCAACTGCCTCGCATCCAACGGCCAGTACGGCTTCAGCGCCTTCCGCACCGGCGGGGTCACCAACGTCACCATCGACGGCAACGAGATCGTCGGGAACAACACAGACAACTGGGAGGCCCGGATCCCCGGGTGCGGATGTGCCGGCGCCACCAAGTTCTGGGAGGTGAGCGGCGCCGTCGTCACCCGCAACTGGATCCACGACAACCTGGGCCCGGGGGTCTGGGCCGACACGAACAATGTCGGCTTCCGCATTGAGGGCAACCTCATCGAGGGCAACACCGACGAGGGGATCATCTACGAGATCTCCTACAACGCCCGCATCGCGGCCAACACCCTCCGGCGCAACGGCCTGGTCAAGGGCCGGGCGTTCGCAGCCAGGGGCGACAACTTCCCAGTGGCCGCGATCTACCTCTCCGAGGCCGGCGGCGACCCCCGCCTCGCCGGCGGCACCTACGCCACCCTCGAGGTGACTGGCAACCTCCTGGAGGACAACTGGGGCGGCGTGGTGCTCTGGGAGAACGCTGACCGCTTCTGCAACTCGGCGGCCAACACCTCCACCGGCTACTGCACCAAGGGCGGGGCGGCGACACCGGCAACCTGCTCGGCCGGGACCATCGAGCGGGCGCCGTACCTGTCGGACTGCCGGTGGAAGACCATGAACGTCTCGGTCCACGACAACGACTTCCGCATCGACAAGGCCAAGCTCGGATGCGCAAGCCAGCCCTGTGGGCTGCAGGCCATGCTCTCCAACTTCGGGACCTTCCCCGACTGGTCGCCCTACAAGGCCCGCACCGTCCAGGAGGCGATCACCTTCGGCCAGAACAACCGCTTCGCCGGCAACCGCTACGTGGGCGACTGGCGGTTCAACGCCTACGAGCCCGGCCGGACCCTCGACCTCGCCGGCTGGCAGGCCGCCCCGTACCGCCAGGACACCGGTAGCTCCTCCGGCGGCACGCCCCCTCCCCCCACGGTCGCGCCGCCGACAACCGCAGCGACGACCACGGTCGCGCCGACGACAACCGTAGCGCCGACCACGTCGACGACGAGGCCGCCCGCCACGACGACCACCGTTGCGCCGACCACTACCACTACCACTACCACTACCACTACCACTACCACTACCACGGTGGCGGCCGGCGGGCTGTCGACGCTCCTCGCTCCGGTCGGGAGCCTGGTCTGCACGCTGCTCGGCTGCCGCTGATCGGGTGCCAGCTCGTCACCCGTGCCGTGCGGACCGGGTCGTGCCGCCTTGCCACGTGGCGCCGGCACAAAGAACCGAGCTTCCGGCCCCGGAAGCTAGCGGCCCGGCCGAGAAGACTGTATTGTCGAATTCGACCAACTTGCCGAGCTTTTGCGTGTGCTAGGCCGGGGCCTGGCTTGTCCCCGCCGGGACGGCATACCAGAGGGGAACCTTTGCACCGATACCGATTCGAGTCGGGCGGGCGTCCATGATCGTCGCCCGTGCGCCCTTGAGGCTGCCGCTCGGCGGGGGGGGCACCGACCTTCCGTCGTACTACCAGCGTGAGGGCGGGTTCATCCTGGCCGCGTCGATCGACAAGTACGTCTACGTCACCGTCAACCGGCCGGCGGCCGACGACCTGATCCGCCTGAAGTACACCCGCTCAGAGGAGGTGGCGACGGTCTCCGAGCTCCTCCACGACCTCGCCCGCCCGGCGCTCCAGCACCTCGGGATCGACCGCAATATCGAGATCAGCTCCATGGCCGACGTGCCAGCCGGCACCGGCCTCGGCTCGTCGAGCACCTACCTGGTCGCCCTCCTCACCGCCCTGCTCGCCCTGACCCGGGAGACGCTGACCACCCAGGAGCTGGCTGAGCTCTCGTACCACCTCGAGATCGACATCGCCGGCCACGCCGCCGGCAAGCAGGACCACTACACCGCCGCCTTCGGGGGCATCACCGCCCTCGAGATCAAGCCCGACGGCACGGTCGACGTGCAGCGCCCGCCGATCTCGATCACCACCATGGAGGAGCTGCGCAACGGCCTCGTCCTGTTCTTCACCGGCCTCACCCGGACCGCCGACCTCATCCTCAACGAGCAGGTGCGCCGGACCGGCACGGACGACAGCGCGGTGATCGACAGCCTTGATGAGGTCAAGGAGCTGGGCTACCGCATCCGGGCCGCGCTGGAAACCGACAACCTCGACGCCTTCGGCGAGCTGCTGAACGTGCACTGGGGGCAGAAGAAGCGGCGCTCGGACGCCATCTCGAACCCCCAGATCGATGCCTGGTACGAGGAGGGCCTCCGCAACGGTGCCCTCGGCGGGAAGCTCGTCGGCGCCGGCGGCGGCGGGTTCTTGCTGTTCTACTGCCCGGCCGAGCACCGCCAGGGCCTGCGTCACGCCATGGCCCGCACTGGCCTGCGCGAGACGCCCTTCCACTTCGACGACTACGGCGCCAAGGTGCTGGTGTCGCTGTGACCGCGGTAACGACGACGACGACGACGACGTTCGCTGCCGATTTCGTACGCGAGTCGATCGAGCTCCTCGGTCGCCTCGACCTCAACCAGGTCGAGGGGGTCAAGCGGGCGCTCGTCGATGTCCGCCGGCGGGGCGGCCGCCTGTTCATCGTCGGCTCCGGCGGCGGCGCCGGCCACGCCTCGCACGCGGTCAACGACTTCCGCAAGATCGCCGGCATTGAGGCCTACTCCCCCAGCGACAACGTGTCCGAGCTGACCGCCCGGATCAACGACGAAGGCTGGGACACCTCCTACTCGGCGTGGTTGCGTGGCAGCCGGATCTGCGAGCGCGACCTGGTGATGGTCTTCTCGGTCGGCGGCGGCGACGTGGCCCGCAATATCAGCCCCAACCTGGTCAACTGCCTCACCCTCGCCAAGGAGGTCGGCGCCGGCATCGTCGGCATCGTCGGCCGTGATGGCGGCGCCACCGCAGCCATGGCCGACGCCTGCGTCGTCATCCCCACCGTCAACGACAGCCTCATCACGCCCCATACCGAGGGCATGCAGGCCGTGGTCTGGCACCTCCTCGTCTCGGATCCGGAGCTGGCGGCGGAACCGACGAAGTGGGAATCCGTGACATCCCAGTGAGGCGGGCCCAGTGAGGCCGGCACAGTGGGCCGGCCCAGTGAGGCCGGCACAGTGAGGCCGGCACAGTGAGGCGGGTACAGTGTGGCCGGCGGTGTTCCTCGACCGGGACGGCACCCTGACTCGCTGCTACCCCACTGCCGACAGCCTGACGAC
>JANMRJ010001163.1:0-4589 GCA_031370985.1 Acidimicrobiales bacterium | reverse complement strand
GGCCGGCCAGGCTCTCGGGCGCCGGCGCGTAGGTCTTCAGCCCTGAGAACGAGATCGGGACGGCCGCCTCGAACGTCGCGCCGCCTACTGCGACCCCCAGCCGTTCGGCCAGCGCCTGCATCTCGGGCATCTCGGGCACGGAGGCCAGTCTATGACGGGGGTCCTGCCGGCAACCCGAAGCCTGTTGCCGAAGAAAGCCGTAAGCTCGGGCTACAGGTTTCGTACGAGGGGCATACGGATGAGAGCGGAGCAGTCGGACGTTCCCACGGAGACCCAGGCTCCCGTTGTCGACCCGACCGCGGAGACCGAGGCTCGCGAGGTCGACCCGGCGACCGGGCCGCAGCTCGTTCGGCGGGCCACCCAGCTGTGCCTGCGAGCCGAGCCCCACACCGACGAGTCCCCCTGCGCCGTCCACCTCGCCGAAGCCCAGCGTCAGCTGCTCGGCTTGACCGGCTGAACCACTTCTTCACAGGATCGTGAACGTTGCGGACACTGCACTCCTGAAACACTGCACTCCTGAAACACTGCAATCTTGGAACACTGCAATCTTGGAACACTGCAATCTTGGAACACTGCACTCCTGAAACCCGGCGTTCATGAAGCGCGGGCAAGATCGAGGCATGCATGTGCGGGTCGGCTGTGAGTTCCGTTACCGGGCCCCGGCCCCCACGCCTACGATCTGGCAGGTACGCCCGCGGCCCGAGGGCCCGCACTGGCTGCTGTCGCACAGCTGGAGCACTAGGCCGGCGCTGCCCGTGTCCACCTACCTGGACGCCTACGGGAACGTCTGCGACCGCCTCAGCCTGGTCGAGGGCGAGAACCTCCTGCGTTACGACGCCATGGTGGAGGTGCCCGCCGGCGCCGATCTCGCGGATGAGGACGCGCCACAGCACCTCATCCAGGATCTGCCCGACGAGGCGCTCGTCTACCTGTTGCCCAGCCGCTTCTGCCTCTCCGACCTGCTCCACGACCAGGCCTGGGAGCTTTTCGGGGCGACCGAGCCGGGTTGGGGCCGGGCCCAGGCCATCGCCGACTGGGTGCACGAGAACGTCACCTTCACGGCCGGCGCCAGCACTCCCACGACGACTGCGGTCGATATCTGGGAGCAGCGGATCGGCGTGTGCCGGGATTTCGCGCAACTCGGCGTCACCCTTTGTCGAAGCATGAACATCCCGGCGCGCTACGTGTTCGGCTACCTGCCCGACATCGGCGTCGCATCGCCGACGGAGCCCATGGACTTCTGTGCCTGGTACGAGGCCTACCTCGGCGACCGGTGGTGGACGTTCGACCCCCGCAACAACGTGCCGCGCACCGGCCGGGTCGTCATCGGCCGGGGCCGAGACGCCCTCGACGTGGCCATGGTGACCACCTACGGCGGCGCCGTCCTGGAGACCATGCAGGTCTGGGCGGCCGCGGCGTGACCGGCCTCGCCAGCTGGGTGCGGAACGCAACGGAAGGCCGGTCCGACCGGCGCGAGATCTGGAGGAAGGCGACGAGCAGGAAGGAGAAGCCGCCCAGCGCGCCGTAGGCGACGCACGTCACCAGGTTGGCGAGGTGGGCCGGCGCCTGCTCCGGATGGCGGAGAAGAAGGGGCTCACGCGGCGGATCGTCGTGGCCAACAAGGTCGGGGGCGAGGAGGACATAGCGCTCATTCGCGACCTTCTCGGGGTGGACCCCGGCTTGTCATCCCGGATGAAGCGGCCGCACGTGCCGCCGACCGCGAGGGTGCGTCACCGATCGACCACGACCCTCTGTCGCCAACGCTGGTCCCTGCCGGACCTCGCATCGTCACTGGTCTGACGATCGCGCGACCGGACTAGAGCCGGCTTCAACGACAGCGAAGGACTCCGGAGCGAACTCAAGCCAGCCTCCCACGACCCGACCAGGTGGGCGGCCAACCGGGCCTCGACGTGGATTAGCGCATCAGCTCCGAAGAGGACCTCCGACGCGAGCGCCGGCTCGTCCCTGACGAAGCCCCCGGCTAGGACGTTCGCGGCGATGATCTCATGCTCGGCGTCGGCCTCGACATGGACAGCGTAGAACTCGGCGGCCAGGTCGTCGCCGGTAATGCGGCGGATGGCGCTGGCATAGCGGCCCATGGGTACGACCGAGGTCATCTCGAACAGCGCCAGGTGGCCAACCAGAGCGCCGCGCAAAGCTCGGTGAAGGCCGAACATCGACGCCAAGTTGTCAGTGGCGAGCGTGACGCCCGGCACCGCGTCGATGTAGGCGCCGGGTGTCGAGTCGAGCCCGAGGCGATCCATCGTGGTGGCGAAGAGCTCGGCGTGTGAACGACCTGGACGACCGTGGCCGTACTCGTCGGTCTGGATGAGCACCATGGCGGACTTTGCGGTCCCGCGCAGTCGCGGAATACCGAAGGTGTGTGCGTCCGCTTCCTTGAGCTGGTAGATCGACCGGTGCACGAGCAGCTCTCGAAGCTCGTCGGTTGATCCGCGCTCGGCCAGGTGCCGAGACGGCGATGGCGCGGCCGGCTGTGCATCGATCAGCTCGCGCAGGGCTGTGGGAACGTGCTGTTCGTTGGGCGGCGCTACGGGCCGGTGCTCGGCGCGCAGTGACGCCAGGAACCGATCCTCCAGCCGCCGGCGTAAGCGCAGCAGAGCAGGCTCCCACTCCCACCGATCGTCGATCTCGTGAAAGCCGTCGTGGAACAACCCGTACAGGCAGTGAAGCGCGAGATGGCTGTCCTCACCGATCATCGGGTCGTCTGATGGCGCGCCCACTCCCACCAGGGGAGCGAGCGAGCCGCTTCGCAGGGCGGCGATCACGGCCTCGCTGATCGGCCCACGCGGTGTTGGCAAGCGATTCGGCACGAGGGAGATGTACCCCATCGAACCCCAGATCACTCCGACGGTGCCATTCGGAGAATGCTGTCCAGCGGTTGGCGGCGACGGACGCGAATTGTCAGCAAGTAGGCCGATTGAAACGGGACCACGGTGGGTAGGACTCGGGCATGAGAGCCTCCGTTCTGTGGGTCATTGCCGTTGTGCTCGCCGTGGTTGGGATCGTCCAGTTGCTTCAAGGGCAACTCATCTTCGCGATCGTGCTTTTCGTAGCCGCCGCCGCAGTTGGGCCAGGCGGTTGGTCAGTTCTCCGCTCGCGCTGAGACGCGGAGATGCCGCTCGCCCCTTCGGGGGTTCATCGTCCCCGTTCGATCGACAGGAGTCCGCTATGGCAGATGAAGACCGCAGTTCAACTACTGGTGACCACGATGACGAGGGTCCCGATGGCGGCCCGGCAATGACGCAGGGTGGCGCGATGCCCACCGGGTCGCAGACGGGGTGGAAGACATCGCAGCCGAATCCGGACGCAACCCGACCGGAGACAATGCCTCATACAGTCTCAGCGCCAATGCCGGGCGAGACCGGACACGAAGATCGTGAACACGCTGCGTCGACCGATGACGACACGGCTGCCGGCTGACTGGACGGCGCTGAGAGGATTGAGGCGACCCTTCCGGACGCGTCAGGCTGAAAGGGAACCGCCACCGTCGAGCGAGGACCGGTGACGCCGTCGATAGAGAAATGAGCCAGTGGCCGGGGTTGTCGGGATGGTTGTCGGGGTCCCAAGCACGTCCGTCCTATCCCGCCGGCGGAACCCGACTACGCCCGCCTGTACCCACGGCGGTCCGACGCCGAATCGATCAACAGGGCACTGGACGACTCCATGTGGCTCGGTCGAGCGCACACCGGTCGGCCATGCTGAGCACTCCGACAAGCACCAGCGGGCCGAACACCGGGTCGATGAGGTGCAGACTTCGGATGGACGGGATGTCGTCAAAGCGAGGGACTCGAAGTCACGGAAAGCGATCAGGGCCGCGGCCAGGGGCCGCCCCAGAAGTCCCACTCTGATGGACGGCCCGAACTGGCGCGCTGCGGACCGAACGCATCGGTGATGGATGGGCAGATGTCGGCGTTGCTTGAGCGAGACGTTGATCTCGCTCAGCTTGGCCCGCATCCTCTTCGAGATGGTGATGCGCTTGAGCCAGAACCATCCGTTCTTCGTCTTCCCACAGATGTGGGTGAAGCTGCTACGGATCACCGAAACTCAGCACTGTCGATCACCGAAACCCCGCAGTTGGTGAGCAGGGTTTTGGTGGGTTGAAGTGAGCTTACGCAGCTGTCAAGTGGTGACCTCCTGGTCGAGCAGTTCGTTCACGGAAGTCGGCGCCTCGCAGCTCGGGCAGGTCCCTCCGATACCGATCCGGCGCATGAAAATCTGGCACTCCTCGCATCTCTGTTCCCCGACGGCCCGGGCGCCGCACCCGTCACAGGCGTAGACGGTGATCGGCTTGCGGGGCTGGCCACCGGGCACGACGACGAGGGCCTGGCCGGCCGCGCGGCGGCGTCTGTAGGCCGCGGACCGGCACGGGTCGCCGCAGTACATCTGTCGGCCGGCGGGGGTAAACGAGCGTTGGCAGACGGGGCACCTCATCGTGACGCCATCGTGACACAACGGGGTCGCGGGGCGGGCGATGTCGTGGAAGCTGCGGTAGCAGGCGATCGAGCAGCACCACGGCCCATCGCCGGCCCGGTTCGCCGGTCGGACGGTGCCGCAGATAGGACAGGCGG
>JANMRJ010001160.1:0-3366 GCA_031370985.1 Acidimicrobiales bacterium | reverse complement strand
TCGACGGCACGAGGGTGGGCTCCGACACCCCCGACGCCGCCGGCCAGGTCAGCAAGGGTGGGCTCTCCGTGCCGGGCAATACTGGGAAGGGCCGCCACGAGGTGACCAGCTCGTGTGAGCCGTCCGGCGCGGCCATCGTGCAGGCGTCGGTGTTCGAGGTCGTGCCCGTGCCGGTGCACCGGCCCACCTTCGTCACGTCGCTTCCCCTGCCCAGCCAGGTCAGCCTCGACCCCGGCCAGGTCCTTCGAAGCATGGCCTTCGCCGCCCTCGCCATCGCCCTGATCGCCTTCCCGTACGAGCTCTTCAACTCCACAATGGAGGAGAACTACGACGAGATACGCGGCTGGTTCGGTCTTGGCCCAAGGAAGGTGCCTGAGCCCAGGAACCGCAGCCACGTGCCCACGTTCCTCGCGTGCATCGCCCTGACCGCGGTGGCGTGCGGGTTCCTCAACCCCGAATTCGGCCTGAACATGACCAGCGTGGTGCTGTTCCTGGGGATCTTCGTCGCCCTGCTCGTGATGGCAGTGGTCTTCAGCCTGCCCGCCGACATCGGCATCCGCCGGCAGTTCGGGGAGTGGGGCAAGCTCAATTTCCTGCCTGGGAGCGTGATCGTGGCCATCGTCATGGTGGCGGCGTCACGGGTCTTCGATTTCCAGCCCGGCTTTTTCTACGGCGCCCTGGCCGGGCTGGCGTTCCGCAGCGCCCTGTCAGAGGGAGTGCAGGGGAAGTTCACCGCGGCGAACTGGGTGTTCAGCCTCCTCATCAGCGTGGGGGCGTTCTTCCTGCGGGTGCCGGTGGCAGCGAGGTCGGCCGAGCCGGGGTCGAGCATCTGGTGGATCGGCCTCGAGATCTGCCTGGCCCTGATCTTCCTGTGGGGGATCGAGAGCCTGGCGGTGGCCATGCTGCCCATGCGGTTCCTCGACGGCCGCAAGGTCTACCGCTGGAGCCGGACGGCGTGGGCGGCCCTGTTCTTCCTGGGCATGTTCGCCACCGTCCACATCCTGCTGCGGCCGGGGAGCGGCTACGTGGGTTCGACGACCGGCGCCGTCAGCATCGGCGTGATGACGCTCTTCGCCGCCTTCGGGCTGGGGTCGGTGGCCTTCTGGGCCTATTTCCGGTTCCGCCCGGCACGTTGGGTGCCGGCGAAGGTTTGAGTCTTCCTAGCCCGGCAAGAGCCAGATGGTCATGAGTGAGCGCAGGCGGTCGATGCCGGTGCCCTTCGCCGCGCTGACCCAGATGATGTCCTGCGGCGCCAGCCGGCAGCCGGCGGCAAGTTCCTTGACCCGCCTGGCCCGCTGCGACGACTTCACCTTGTCTGCCTTGGTGGCGACGATGGTGTGGGGCAGCTCGTTGGCCCGCAGCCAGTCGAGGAGCTGCACGTCGAGACGAGTGGGGCCGATCTCGCCGTCGACCAGCACGATCACCATCGACAGCGGCTCCCGCTCCAGCAGGTACTGCTCGATCATCGCCTGCCACGATGCACGCATCGACTTCGATGCCTCGGCGTACCCGTAGCCGGGACAGTCAACGACAGTGCCGAAGCCGTCGATGGTGAAGAGGTTGAGCAGCCGGGTGCGCCCAGGCGTCTTGGAGACCCGGGCGATGCCCTGCCGGCCGGCGACGGCGTTGACGAGCGACGACTTCCCCACGTTCGAGCGGCCGAGGACAGCCACCTCGCTCGGAGAGTCCGGAAGGTTACGGAAGTCGTCGACGGAGAGCACGAACTCCATGGGAAGGGGCGATGTCACGCCACCCATGGTGGCCCCTCTCGTCAGCTCGCGTGACCGAGGGCGGTGTGGAGGGCGTCGCAGTCGATGTCTTCGGCTCGCTCGATGGTCGGGGCTGACCGCTCAGTCGGGCGCGCTGGCGGGGCGGGGGAGCGTGAGGACGATGCGGGTCCCCGGGTGATGGAGGGGATCGACGAGGACGGTGCCGCCATGGCGCGCCACGATGTCCCGGGTGATGGCGAGACCGAGACCTGCGCCGCCCGATGCCGTGCTGCGGGCGTCATCAAGCCGGGCGAACCGGTCGAACACCAATTCGCGGGCCGAGTCCGGGATCCCCGGACCGTCGTCGCTCACCGTTACGACGGCGATACCGTCGTGCTCGACGGTCGAGAACGTGACTTTGGACGTTGCGTGGCGAGCAGCGTTCTCGGCGAGGTTCCCGACCGCCCGGTGGAGCTGTTGGGGATCGCCTCGCACGCGGGCAGCACCCACGGCTGTCGTGTCCACCTCCACCCGCCCTCGGACCCGCAACACCCGAGCGTGCGCCAGGACGATGTCGTCCAGGTCGACGGGCTGGAGGCGGGCGGGGGCGGTCCCGGCATCGCTCCTGGCCAGGTGAAGCAGGTCCTCGACCAGGCCCTGCAAGGCCACCGCCTCCTCCATGACGCTGTGGTGGGTGGCCAGCAGATCAGCCCGGTCCACCGCATTGATGTCGACCTCCAGCTCGGCTCGGATGCGGGTGAGTGGGCTCCGCAGCTCATGGGACGCGTCAGCCACAAAGCGTTGCTGGCGTATCGCCGCCTTTTCCGTCCGGTCCAGCATGGAGTTCATGGTGACCGCCAGCCTGTCGATCTCGTCGCCCGTCCCAGACTCGGGTACACGTCGGTGGAGATCGGAGCCGCCGATGCGGGCGACCTCGGCCCGGATGGTCTCGACCGGGAGCAGGGTCCTCCCCACCAGCCACCAGACCAGGGCGCCGAGAAGGCCGGCCACGGCGGGAACCGCCAGGGTCAGGGACGTGGCCAGGGCGTTGGCGCTCTCCTCGACATCGCCGAGCGTGCTTGCCACGAGGATGACCATGGGGCCCTGGGGCGTATCGACGCGCCGGCGCAGGACTCGAAACTCTGCCTGGTCGTGCGGAAGGTTGCGGGCGCTCGAAATACCCGGGGCCGAGTGAGCCGGCAGTTCGGCGATCGGCCCGCGCCCGGCCACGTTGGCGGTCGAAGCCAGCACCCGCCCGTCGGCGCTCACCACCTGGGCGACGGTGTCATCGTCGCCGAAGCCGCCGAGGAAGCTCGGCACGCCTGCGGCCAGCGCCCGCTCGAGACTGTCGGAGCCCTGGACCAGACCCTCGTCGATGTTGGACGTGAGCGTCCGCCGCTGTGAACCGACGAGGACGATCCCGGTCACGACGAGGACGGCGACGACGGCGAGCATGGCCAGGGCGGTTACACGGAACCGGACGGTCCGTGCCAACCGGCGGTGGCGCCCGTCCTCAGCCGCCATCGGTACTGAGCCGGTAGCCGGCGCCCCTCACCGTGGTGATCGCATGCCTGGCGAATGGCTCGTCGATGGCCAGACGGAGACGGCGGACGTACACCTCCACGATGTTGGGATCGCCCTCGAAGTCGTAGTCCCA
>JANMRJ010001148.1:0-2966 GCA_031370985.1 Acidimicrobiales bacterium | reverse complement strand
ACCAGGCCTCGGGCATGGTCTCGGCTCAGCTCGATGTGAGCGTCGGTGAAGCGCTGGTCCGGCTCCGAGCGCATGCGTTCGCCCACGACCGCCCGCTCACTGCCGTGGCCGACGACATCGTGGCCCGCCGGCTCCGCCTCGGTTGAACCGCCGCCCGACCGACATCTGACATCCGACCTGGACAGGACCTCCGACCGCCGTAGGATCCTCCCGCCGGTCCGGAACGTGGCCGGCGCTGAACGGAGGATTCGATGCCCAGAGAGGCGCTGCTGGTCCGCACCCTGGTGGAGATAGCCGACAGCCTCGTCGATGATTTCGATGTCGTCGCGCTCCTGTCGCTGCTCGCCGATCGGTGCGTCGAGGTCCTGGATGTCTCCGCGGCCGGCATGATGCTGGCCGCACCGGAGGGCGACTTACGGGTGGTGGCATCCTCCAACGAGACCATGCGCGTGGTCGAGCTGTTCGAGCTGCAGTCCGACGAGGGTCCATGCCTGGACTGCTACCGCAGTGGCGCGGCGGTACTGCTCGACGACGACCTCGCCGTCGCTGGTGGACGCTGGCCCCGGTTCGCCCCTGTGGCCGTGGATGCTGGGTTTCGCTCCGCCCACGCCCTGCCGATGCGCCTGCGGGGATCGATCGTCGGCGCCCTCAACCTCTTCGGGTCCCAGGCGGGCACCCTCTCTGCTGCGGATGTCACGGCCGGCCAGGCGCTCGCCGCTGTCGCCACCATCGCCATCCTTCAGCAGCGCGTCGCGTCGGAGTCCAGGGTGCTCATCGACCAGCTCAATACCGCGCTGACCAGCCGCGTCGTCATCGAGCAGGCTAAGGGCGTCCTGGCCGAGCGGGCTGGACTGTCCATGGAGGCCGCCTTCGACGCTATGCGCAAGTACGCCCGGGACGGAAACCGGCGCCTCGCCGATGTCGCCCGCAGCCTCATCGACCGGACCCTCGCCCCCGATGTCCTCCCCCCGTCCCGCCCCAAGCGCCCCGCCTGATCCGGGGTCGTCGGTGGGCCGGAGGCGTTGACCCGGTGGTAGCGTTGGCCAAGGTCGATCGTCGACCCCGACGCGCACACGCACGAGCGCCAGGAAGTCACTCCCGAACCCGGCGGCGCCCTCCGACAGGAGTGCCGATGGTCTGGTCCGAGGCAGTGGCACGGGTCGAGGAGCCGGCTGGAGGCGACGCCAGCCTCGAGGAACTGACGCGACCCCTGCTGCGGGCGCTGGCCACTCTCGCCGGCCTGGAGTGCACGTACCTGACCGTCTTTGACTGGGACCGGCGGGAGCAGGAGGTCCTGTTCGCCCACCACGCCGGCGATGTCGAGATCTCCGAAGGGAGCCGGCTCCCGCTCCCGGACGCGGTGGCCCCCGAGATCCTGCTGGGTGTGACCCGGTCGCCAGCCCAGCTGCCCGCGACGCACCCTGACAGCCTGGCGGCCAAACGGCTCGGTTTGCGGACGTACGTCAGCGTCCCGGTGGTGCTGTCCCGGCACGAGCTGTTCGGGATGGTGTGCGGCGCCAGTCGCCGGCCACAGCGCGTGGGTGAGCCGGTCGTGACGGTCATGGAGTCCCTGGCCCAGATCATCGCCGACCACACGAGCCGCGCCCGCATCACCGCCGCCGAGCGGCGGGCCGAGCGGGCGGAGGAGCAGCTCCGTGCCCGGGCCCTCTTCCTCGCCGTGGCCGAGCACCAGATGAAGACCCCCCTGACCGTCCTGATGGGAGCGGCCCGGGTTCTCCATGACGGGTGGTCAGGGTTGGCGGACGGGGAGCGGGAACGGTTCCTTGACATGGTGATCCGCGGTGCGCTGGACCTGACCGCTCGCGTCGACGGCCTCCTCGTCGAGGCCAGGGCAGACGTGCAGCGCCGGGATCTGGTCCATTGCAACCTCGATCTCGTCGAGTTCGTCGGGACTATCACGAGGGCGTTCGGCTCCGTTGCCGTAGACCACCATTTTACTGCCCATGTGGAGGCCGGGCTCATCGCCTGGGCCGACCCGATCGCGCCTCACCAGGTGCTGGGCCACCTGCTCGACAACGCCGTCAAGTACTCGCCGGCCCGCGGTGCCATCAGCGTCGTCGGCCACCGGAGCGTCGATGGCGTGGAGATCGCCGTCATTGACGAGGGGGTGGGCCTGCCGGCGGGCGTCGATGTCTTCGAGGCCTTCCAGCGGGGCAACGACGCCCACATCCGCGCCACGCCCGGCATCGGGCTCGGTCTGCACATCGTGCGCAGCCTCGTCGAGGGGATGGGCGGGACGGTGAGAGCAGAGACCAACCCCGGATCAGGCACCACCTTCACCCTCGCCCTCCCGGCGGGCCGGAGCGGTCAGGGGTGCTGAACCCGAGCCTGATGAACCCGAGTCTGATGAACCCCGTCTGACAGGTTCCTGCACATTTTGTGCGAGGCGCCGTTCACATGCGTTCACAGTCCGGCAACGGCTGGCACACATGGAGCGGCTTGAATGCATCTACATGGTGCAAGACAATCACAGGCGCACGCTCGTCGTCGCTGGCAACGGCATGGTCGGGCACAAGTTGCTCGAAATCCTGGTCGAGCGAGGCGCCACCGCCGAGTGGGACATCGTCACCTTCTGCGAGGAGGGCCGGCCGGCCTACGACCGGGTCGGCCTGAGTTCGTTCTTCAGCGGGACCAGCGCTGAGGAGCTCTCGCTGGTCGCACCGGGGTTCTTCGACCAGCTCGGCCTCACCGTCCACCTCGGCGACGCGGTGGCGTCGATCGACCGGGCGGCGAGCGAAGTGCGCTCAACCCAGGGCCGGCGCATCCCCTACGACGCCCTGGTGCTGGCCACCGGGTCGTACCCGTTCGTTCCGCCCATCGCCGGCAACGACGCTCCCGGCTGCTTCGTCTACCGCACGCTCGACGACTTGGAGGCCATCCGCGACTATGCCGCCTGCCTTGCAGCTGGCGGCAAGGCAGGCGCCGCCGGCTGCCAGGTCGGGGCC
>JANMRJ010001108.1:0-6217 GCA_031370985.1 Acidimicrobiales bacterium | reverse complement strand
GGTACCGGCGCTCCCGGTACCGGCCAGGAGGCCATCGTTGGTCTCCACCGTGACCTCAGCCGGTCCCCCCCGCCGGCCGGCCGGGGGCCAAGGCGGTGAGCCGGTTCGGCGATGTCCGCACCACGGACGGGGACGCAACGCCACCGAATAGATGTCGGCGGTGTCGACGAAGTTCACCCCCTCCATCGAGGGCGGCGTGGACCAGGCAAACGCAGTCGTCGTGGTCGGCGTCGGCCCAGGCACCGAACATCATGGCGCCGAGGCACAGGTGGCTGACCTTCACGCCGGGCCGCCGATGGTTCGGTACTCCACTGGGGCAACCTACCGCCTCCGTCGGGCGTTCCTTGTCCATCCAGCGACGCCACCGGGGGCGGTAGTCCAGCGGACAAAGAACTCGTGGGCGTCACCCGGCGAGCTCGCTCACGTAGGCCAGCGCCTGCTCGGCCAGCAGCTCGACCTCGCCGGTCATGTCCAGCGTGACATAGTCGCCCGCCGGCTCCTCCATCTCTGCCGCCACCCTCCGCACAAGCCGGCCGTCGCGGTTGGCGGCCAGGTGACCGTCACCTGCCTCGCAGCGGGCGACGGCCACCTCCACCGGCACGTCGCACACGATCACCGCCACGAAACCGCCGGCTTCCTGGGCCACCACCTCGGCCGCCGCCACCTGCGAGCGGCGGGAGAACGTCAGCCCGTCGAAGACCACGATCCGGTCGCGACCGAGGTGGTAACGGGCCGCGTCGAGCATGGCTGGGAAGACCACGTCGCGCTCGGCGACGGTGTAGTCGCACGGGTTGAAGAGCACATGGCGGACCTTGTCCTTGTCGAGCACCCGGGCGCGGGGCAGCCGCCCGGCCAGCGCGGCGGCCAACGTGCTCTTGCCTGCTCCGGGCAGACCAACCAACACGATCACGCCTGGTCGCACGGCCTCCAGCGTAGGCATCAAGTAGCGAGGGCGGATGGTCGAAGATGGATCCATGGCCCGCCATACGGGTGACCCATCCCACGCCAGCGGGCCGCGGCGGAACGACCGGGTCGTTAATGGCCTCGAGGCGGCCCCGTGAACGGGGCGGTGGTCGCCTGGGTGTTGATGGAGGTGACCCTGGCCTTCATCGTGTTCTGTGCCGATTCGGTCGGTGAGGAAACGCGGCGCCCTGCCGAGCGTATAGCCCGAGGGCTCCTCTGGATGGTCACGCTCACCCGCTGGTTCACCCACCGCAACGTGTCCAAGCTGAGCCGGTTCGGCGCCGTGGTGTGGTTCATGGTGACCACCGGCTGGCTGCTCAGCCTGGAGTACGACCGGATCGCCGGCCCGTACTTCGTGGTCCTCGCCGAGGTGACGATGGGGTTCGTCGTCTACTGCGTCGACGCCCTGTCCGCCGACCTGGCCAACCGGCCCGGGCGCCGCCTGCTGCGTAGCGCCTTCTGGTTCGTGCCGGTTGCCAAGTACCTGCGCGACGACGACAGCGTCGCTCTCATCGCCGCCAGCGTGACCGTGTGGGGCCTCCTCACCACCGGCTGGCTCCTCGGCCTCCTGAACGACCGGGTCGCCGGCCCCCTCCGAGGCATCACATGAGCTTGTTCGACGCCTTCCGTGAGCGCCGGCCGTTCCCCGGCCAGGACCCCTGGGTCGTCGCCCACGACGGCGCGCTCCTCCTCGTGCAGTCGGCCGGCGACGACCGGCGGATCGTGATCAAGCGCTTCGCCGACCTGGAGCACATGGAGCGCAACACCGAGACGGTGATCTGGGCACCCGGCGGCGACAGCCGCCAGATCTGGGCGCCGGAACTGCACGAGATCGACGGGCGGTGGTACGTCTACTTCACCGCCAGCGACGGCCGAGCCGCCAACCACCGCATGTACGCGCTGGTGGCCGACCAGCCCCTCGGGCCCTACCGGCTCCTCGGGCCGGTCCGTGACGCCAACCACGACGTGTGGGCCATCGACCTGACGGTGTTCCGCCAGGCGGGGCGCCTCTACGCGGTGTGGTCAGGGTGGGAGGGGGCGACGGATGGCTTCGGGCAGAACCTCTACATCGCCCCGATGTCCGACCCGTGGACGATCAGCGGGGAGCGCCGGTGCCTGTCGCGGCCCGAGCACGCGTGGGAGATGAGCGCGGCGCCGGTCAACGAGGGCCCCGAGATCGTGCGCCGGCCGGGGTCCGACCAGCTGTTCCTGATCTACGCGGCCGACGCCAGCTGGACCCAGGCATACAAGATGGGACTCCTGGAGTGGACGGGCGGCGACATCCTCGAACCGTCGTCCTGGCGCAAGCTCCCCCGGCCCTGGTTCACCGGCGGCGGCCATGGCTGCGTGATCGAGACGCCGGCCGGCGCCCAGCTCGTCTACCACCGGAAGTTGACTGGCGACCCGGGGTGGGCCGACCGGGAGATCCGGTGCGCGCCGGTCGACTGGGACGCGAACGGCTACCCCGTCGTCCGCATGGCCCAGCCATCGGGCACGACGGCCATCGCCGGCGGGATGCCCGGTACCGCAGTGGCCTGACCGGCTACGACGCCGGCAAAGCCCCGCACCACCGGCACGTCCGCTCGATGTAGACGGTCGAACTACCGAGCTGCATGGTGTGGCCGCCGGCGATGACGTGGCGGCCCCGCCGGCACTGGAGCCGGTGCCAGACATCGCCGGGGCTGTTATCGCCCCAGGACCACGGGACGCGCAGGTAGGTGATGAACGGCCCCCGGTCCCGTTGCCGCTTGCGGGGCCTCACCCTCGGCGCCGGCGGGTGGCCGTTGCGCATGAGCTCGGCGTCGTGGGCCGCGCCGAACGTCGGCTCCACGCCGTAGAGGTAACGCTGCTTGGGCGTCCGCTCTGTCCATAGCTCCGGGTACTCCGCCACGGCGCCCAACCTCCCACCGACGGGCCGGCGCCGCAATGGATGATGTCGACACTTAGCGGTGAAGTTTGCCCGTTCGGGCACGGAGCCAACCCGCGGGTACCGTGAGGTCGTGCCGTCCGTCGAGGTGGACGGGGTCCGACTCCAGTACGCCGATGCCGGGACCGGGGAGCCCGCCCTGGTCCTGATCCACGCGTTCCCGCTGCACTCGGGCATGTGGGCGCCCCAGATCGCCGAGCTGGCGACGCAGCGCCGGATCATCGCTCCCGACCTGCCGGGCTTCGGCGGGTCTGAGGCGCCCGACAGCATGTACCGCTACACGATGGCCGGGTTCGCCGACCTGCTCGCCGGCCTGCTCAAGGGTCTGCGCCTCGGTCCAGCCGCCCTCTGCGGCCTCTCCATGGGCGGCTACGTGGCTTTCGCTTTCCTCCGGGAGCACGCCGAGCGGGTCGCCGCCCTCGTCCTGGCCGACACCCGGGCCGGCGCGGATGCGACAATGGTGTTCGAGCGCCGGACCGACCAGCAGGACCAGGTCGCCCGCATCGGCACCGCCGCCCTCATCGAGGACCTCCTGGTCGGCCTCCTGTCTGACGGCGCTCGCGCCGACCGTCTCGACTTGGTCGAGCAGGTGCGCGGCCTCATGGCCAACCCCGCCGCCGGCTACATCGGGGCCCTGGAGGCCATGAAGCACCGTCCCGACGCCACCACCGAGCTGGCCGGCATCGCCGTTCCCACGCTCGTGATCGTCGGGGACAGCGACAGCCTGTCGCCCCCCGACGTGGCCCGCGACATGCACAAGCGCATCCCCGGATCGGAGCTGGCAATCCTGCCCGGCGCCGGCCACCTGGCGAACCTGGAGGCGCCGGAGGCGTTCAACGCCGCCGTCGCCGGCTTCCTGGCCCGCCAACAACCGTGACCCGGACGGACGCTGCGGTGCGCCAGATCCTCGGTCGCCCCGGCGAGGTGTGAAGCGCCGAATCGGGCGCCGCCCGGCTCGTCGTGGTGCCGGCGCCTGAACGCGCGTACCTTCTCCCCCGTGCCACCGTTGGGGGAACGCATCGTCGAGCACCTGAGGGCCCACGGCGCCGCGCTCGACGACAACGAGCTGGCCGACGCCCTCGAGGTGCCTCGGCCCGACATCGCCGAGGCGTGCCGCCGGCTCGAGTCGCGGGGCCTGGTGGTGCACGACATGGCCGGCGGCATCCGTCCCGTGCTCGAACCGGCCAGCCGGGGCACAGCAGCGCCTCCGACAGCCGCGCCGGCGCCGGCACTGGCTCCCGCCGAGGCACCAGAACCGCCGGCCTTCCCAGACCACGCCCGACGGGTCCTCTCCGCCCGCTGGGGCACGACCCTCCAGCGCCGCCTGGCCGTCCTCCCCGGCGGCGGCGCCCACCCCTTCGAGCTGGTATCGGGCAACGGACGCATTGTGGGCGATGTCGTCTGGCTGGCGGGGCGAGGCCGCACCGAGGAAACCAAGTCAGCGGTGATCTCCGAGGCGGTACTGATCGTCAGCCACGTCTCCGGCGCCGTGCGCCGGTTCCTTGTCGTCGGTGAGGAGTGGGACGCCGTCAGCCGGTGGGTGACCCGCTACCGCCTGCTCCTCGACGGTGTCGAGCTGTGGTTCCTCGACGGCGACCGCTTGGAACGCCTGGCCTGACGCGGACCTCCAATGGTGGATACCCTACGATATTGTAGGGAAGGTAGGACGGCAGGAAGGAGCGCCACATGCCTCGGATCGAAAGCAAACGCGGGATCACCGCAACCTCGATCGTTGCCCCGCCAGCCAAGAAGCAAGAGGTAATGCCCGGGACGGCACGACGCCGACCCGCCACCGTCACCTACGGTCAGAAATCCGTGAGAGTCCCCCGATCAGGAGCCAAACTCCCGGCGGGTGCCGTCGAGGTCGACCCCCTCCGCGTCAAGGTCGCCATGGTCACCGGCGCCCTCGGCTCGTTCGCCAAGACCGCGGATTTCCTCGGCGTCGCCCGGAGCCAACCCGGAAGGTGGCTGGCCGGCGACGAGAGCCCGAACCCTCGGGCCCGACGGCTCATTCAGGATTTCGAGTACGTCTGGGACCGGCTGACCGACGACCGGCCGCCGGACGCGGCCCACATCTGGCTGCGGTCGGCGAATGCGTTCCTCAAAGGGGCGACGCCGCTCACCCGGCTGAAGACTCATGGCCCCGACGAGGTGATCGCGGCAATAGACGCCGAAGAGGCCGGCTCTTACGCTTGATCCTGTACCGGGTCGCCTGGGTCGACCCAGGGTGGCGTGCCCTCAGGGCAGAGGACCCGTTCCACCCTCTCTACGTACCAATTGATCGGCAGGGGGGCGGCCGGTTCGACAATCCCCACCGGTATGCCGCGCTCTACGCGGCGATGTCGCCGCAGGGGGCTGTCGGTGAAACGTTCGGCAACGCCTCGGTGTGGATTGGGGCGGAGGTCACTCGCGCCAAGGAGGGGCGGCCACGGTGCCTCGTCAGCTTCGAGATCCCCGACGCCGCGACCCTGCGGGACCTGGACGACCCGCGCGTCCTCGTGTCGCTCGGGTTACGACCCTCCGATGTCGCACGGCGAAATCGGGACCACACCCAGGAGATCGCCCAATCCCTGTGGCTGGAGCGGGCCACGACCCCGATGCTGGGACTGCGCTGGCGGTCCTACTGGAGACCGGAGTGGGAGGAGGTGGTCATGTGGTCCGACGGCACGAACCCGCCATGGTTCCCGTCGGGATCGGTCGTGGCCGTAGAGGAACTGGGGATCGACCACCCGGCGGTCGTGCTCGCCGCCGACGTGCTTCCCCGAGAACTCGGATGACCCGGCTCAAGCCCGCCAGCTCGGCACTGCGTTGACGAAGCGCTCGACGGGCACCGTGCCCGAGTCGTTCTTGGCGTACGACCAGTCGTACTGCTTCAGGCGGTGGCGCTCGTCGAGGTAGGCCTTGCCGCCCCGGATGTCGATGAGTTCGGCAATGAGCTCGGGCTCCACCGCATCGACGGCGTTGGTGATGTGGGCCTCGAACTCCTCGGGGAAGTGCTTGAGGAGGCTATCGAGCAGCACCTGCTGCTGGGTGGCCAGGTAGCACCGGGACCGGTCGGCCACGGTGCCGATGCGCTTCCGGATGACGCCCATGTCGAACTCGGTGCCCACCGACGAGCTGACCTTCAGGAGCCGCTCGGTCAGGTTCTCGCCGTCGAGCTTGCACGGCGAGCACTGCCCGCAGGACTCCACGGCCAGGAAGCGGGCGGCGCCGGCGGCGACCGACACCATGTCGACGGTGTCGTCGAAGACGATGAAGGCGCCCGAGCCGAGGCCGCTGCCGATGGCGGCCAGGTGCTCGTAGGTGACCGGCGTGTCGAGGAGAGCG
>JANMRJ010001104.1:0-1596 GCA_031370985.1 Acidimicrobiales bacterium | reverse complement strand
CAGCGGGGGAGCGGGCGGCGGCGACCTGTCGACATGGCTGCATGGAAGCCGTCCCCGCATCTACTTCTTCATGGGCGTGCGGGTACTCGGCGACACTGACTTCGCTGCGGTCGTTCGCTGGGCTGAGACGGCGGCACAGGTGATCGACGCCGTTGGTCTCTACTGCTACGAGCCAGCGCGTGGGTCGTTCACCACCTACCGGCGGAGGGCGGGCGTCCCGACGGCGTACGAACTCGAGCGCGTCCTCTATCGGGCGTGTACCGAGTTGCAATGCCTCCGGGCTGCGCCTCCGCCGCCGATCCCCCACGATGTCGAGCCCGGCGCCGCGGTGAGGGCTGGGTCACTGACCGACGATGCGGCGACCGAGGATTCGCGCCGGTAGATGTCCCGTCCGTCTCCGAGGTGGACCCTGGGGCCCGCCGATGCACCACACTGACGAGATGGATCGAGACAGCGTGCCGCCTGGCGCTGCGCTGACCCGAGCGCAACGTGCGCTGCGGGACGCGGCGAAGACGCTTCGCGACGCATCGTCCAGCCCAGGCGACACCCCGACCCCGGCCCCGCCGCCAGCCCGAAGGGATATCGATGTCGTCGTCGAGGCTGAGGACGCCGTGCCGGGCGATGGCGGCGGCACATCGTGTCGACTGCTCGAGTTGGATGAGATCTTTGTCGGGAGCCCGCAACTCGGGGAGAATTTCGCCTACTGGGACACAAACGGCGAGGTCCTTGCAGGCATCGAGGTGCTGCACACTCCCGACTCCAAGGTCGGAGCGCTCCTCGCCGGCGAGTCGATGCGGCACGTCGACGAACGCTGGGTCGTGATCGCCGACGACGAGCCGCTGTTCTTCGTCGAGCAGTACCGGGCGGCTGGGAGCTCGTCGTACGGTGTGTTCGATCCAGGCGGCGACGCGTTGGGGACGTTCGTGTCGGAAGGCGGTGTGCTCCATCGGGAGGTCGTGGTGCGGGAGGCGTCGAGTGCGCCGGTGGCCACGATCCACGTCCGGCATCATCGCCACGTCATCACCCATGCCAACGGCACGCAGATCGGCTACTGCTGGCGTGCGTTCTCCGCGGTCGGCAACGATGAGGACGATGAGCTCTGGGGGCTTCAGCTCGAAGGTGACGCGGAGCTTCTCGATCGGCGTGCGCTCGTGGCCGCGCCGCTCGTCTGTCACCTGATGGCGTTCCCCAAACGGCATCTCGACAGCGGAGGGGAGATCGGGATTCTGCTGCTGGAGGTCGTTCCTCCGGTCGGGATGGTCGTCGTCGGCGTCGAGCGGGCCTTGGACGGGTTGTATTGGCGCCGCCGGCGCCTCGACTGAGCACTCAGACCGGAGCGCCCGGCTCTGCCGGCGGCGCGGCCCGCCGGCTCAGGTGATGGTGTTGCAGTCCGGCGCCGGCGTGGAGTAGTCGCCGGCCAGGCCGCCGGCGTTGCAGGTGTCGATGCCCGATGAGCCCGACAGCCGGTCGATGCCGGTGCCGCCGATGAGGCGGTCGTCGCCGGCGGCACCGGAGAGGACATCGTTGCCGGCGTCGCCGACGAGCAGGTCATTGCCGGCGTCACCGGAGAGCTGGTCGTTGCCGTCGCCGCCACAG
>JANMRJ010001097.1:0-1389 GCA_031370985.1 Acidimicrobiales bacterium | reverse complement strand
TTCGCCCTTGGGCGACAGTCGTGTGCTTGTCCCCTGTCGCGCCGGCGCGCTTTGACACGACTACGGGAGGTCCAAACGCATACATACTCTCGGTCGAAGGTCGAGACCGCGAGCCCGCTCTGCCTGCCGGACGGCCTGGAGTCGGGGGCCGATCTCGCCGTCGCCCAGCACACGGAAGCCGAGGTGCTCGTAGAACGGCCTATTCCATGCCACGTCGGCGTAGGTGGTGAGGGTGATGGCGTGGCGGCCGGTCTCCGAAGCCCACGCCCGTACTCGGTCGAGGAGTGCACGTCCTGCCCCAAGGCGCTGGTGGTCCGGGCGTACGCTCATCTGGTCGACGTGGGCGTTGCCGTCGAGATCGGAAACCATCACGTAGCCGACCGGCTCACCGGACACGCCGAGCACGACCCAGCATCGACCATTCCTCGCGCTGCGCTCGAGTTCCTCGACTGATGGCGGGTCATCGTCTGCCACCTCCGCCAGCCCGACCTCACGGAACCGTTCTCCGGCAAGCCGTTCGATCTCCTGCAGCAGATGGGCGTCAAGCTCCTGGGCGGAGCGGAGATTGAACACCCCAGAGAATGGCATCGGCGGGCCCTTGGTCGGGATCGAAGTCACACGATGGACAGAGGTGCGCGCCCTTCGGCCGCACACCTACCATTCGAGGCGGTGGCGGATCAGGCGACCCGAGATGAATGGCTGAGCGTTCCCCAGGTCGCCGGGCAGCTGGGGCTCACCATGCACACCGTTCGCACCTTGATCGAGCACGGTGAGTCGGTCGCCGACGTCGTACTGCCCTATCCCGGGCCGAAGACGAGGCGTCGGGCCATCCGGGTCCGGCGCCAGGAGGTCCACGGGTTCATCGAGAGGGCTCGGATCAAGCCCAGGGAACTGACCCACCTCTACCCGGATCGGCCGGGCGCTAGCTAGGTACCGGTAGGTAGGCCGGCTCAGCATCCGGACGCGTGCGGTGCATCCTGGGTCATTGCGAATCAGAGCCGGGCCACGGTTGCGGCGAGGAGATCTTCGAAGCGGTCGTTCATCCCCGCGTGATCGACCGTCGTACGACCGGCCACCTGGCGCGGGAGGCCGCTGTGCCAGTCCTCACTGAAGGAGAGCAAGGACGTGATGTCCCACCGGGGATCGACCGTTCTGCCTGCTTCGCTCTCATAGGCTCGCCTGAACGCCTCGGCCAGGTCGGTGGAGATGAGGCCGGCGAGGTTCAACCGACTGTGCCCGACATCGATGTCGGGCGGGCCAGTGGACGCATGCACCCAGTCGACGACGCCGGTGATCCGGTCGCCACGCCACAGGACGTTGAAGTGCTGGTAATCCCGGTGGATGAAGCACCGGTGTCCTCCGCCGGCACCACGGGCGGCTTCGAGAGCC
>JANMRJ010001064.1:0-2100 GCA_031370985.1 Acidimicrobiales bacterium | reverse complement strand
GGTCGCCCTCGTGCAGCGGCGCGCCGAGGTCGGCCTGGGTGCCGTTGACGACGGCGGCGACCGCGGCCTTGGCCAGGCCCCGACCGATGGAGGCGGCGAGGTCAGCCGCAGTGGCACCATCGGGCAGCTCGCGGATGGAATCGTCAGGCAGAAGGACCTTCATTGAGGGCGAGGATACTGGTGACACCATGGGCGACCGCTTCGAGTATCGCAACGTGAGGGTCGACGGTGACGATATCGGCCCTCACGGTGCCAGCCCCGGCCCCCGACCGATCATCGAGGGGTTCTCGGCCCGCATCCCCGCCGACGGGCTGACCGCCATGGTGGGCCCCTCGGGCGCCGGCAAGACGACCCTCCTGCGGCTGCTGAACCGCCTCGACGACCCCGACGCCGGCGAGGTTCTCCTCGACGGTCATGATGTCCGGTCCTACGACGTGCTCGACCTGCGCCGGCGGGTCCAGTACGTCGGCCAGGTACCCGTGACGTTCCCGGGCACGGTGGCCGCCAACATCGGCCCCGAAACCGACGCCCTGCTCGAGCGGGTCGGTCTGCCCGCCGCACTGGCCGGCCGGGAGGCCGACCGGCTGTCTGTCGGCGAGGCCCAGCGCATGTGCCTGGCCCGAGCCCTCGCCCGCCATCCGGAGTGCCTCCTCCTCGACGAGCCGACATCGGCTCTCGACACCGCATCGAAGGCGGGCATCGAAACCCTGGTGCGCACGCTGGCCGACCAGGGCCTCACCGTGGTCATGGTCACCCACGACCCCCGCCAAGCGTCCGACCTGGCCGACCGCACCCTGACAGTGGGCGCGACGCCGTGAACGACCTCAGCGGGCGCATCTCCTGGGCGGACGTCGGGCTGGCCCTGCTGCTCGTCGCCGTTTCCATGATCATCTCCCGAGCGAGGCGCACCGGTCTGGAGCGGGACATCGCGGTGGCGACCTTCCGGTCCTTCGCCCAACTCCTCGCCATCGGCTTCGTGCTCGATTTCGTCTTCGACGGCAACTCCGCGCTCACACCGGTGGTCCTGCTGGTGATGATCGGCACCGCCACGCTCACATCCGGCGGTCGGGGCAAGCGGATCCCGGGCGCCTACTGGATCGCGGCTACCTCGGTGTCGGCCGCCGCCGGCGGCACGCTGGGCGTCCTCCTGCTCCTACGCATCGTGCCCGCGGTCCCCCGCGCCGCCATCCCGCTCGGGTCGATGATCATCTCCAACGCCATGAACACCGCGTCGCTGGTGATGAGCCGCCTCCGCGACGACCTGGGCGCCCACCGGCGGGAGGTCGAGGCCCACCTCAGCCTCGGCGAGACATCCACCGAGGCCGCGGCCTCGTGGCACCGCACCGCAGTGCGCAACGGGATGCTGCCGATCATCGACCAGACCAAGGCCGTCGGCCTCGTCGCCCTGCCGGGGGCGATGACCGGCATGCTGCTGGCCGGCGCGTCGCCGTCGTCGGCCATCCGGCTCCAGATGGTCGTGATGTACATGTTGCTGGGCGGGAACGCCTTCGCCGGCCTGGTGGCCGGTCGCCTGACCATCTCCCGCCTGTTCACCGCCGACCACCAGTTGATCCGGTCGCTCCGCCGGGTTGCCGGTTAGCCGACGGTTAGCCGCCGGTTCGCCGCCGGTTCGCCGTCGGTTCGCCGACGATTCGCCGTGCACCTGGCGGCTCAGCCGGGCCAGGCAGCCACCGGGTATGCCGACGTGGGGACCACGACCGCCGATGAAAGCTTGTCGTGCCAGGTCTGCTTGTCGGAGTCCCACAGCATCCAGAAGTAGCCGAGCAGGCAGGGAATAGCCGACAGCCATCGGGCGAAATAGCGGACAACCGCTCGCCCGGTACCGATCGCCCCGCCGGTATCCGAGTCGATGACGCGGATGCTCATCGCCCGCTTGCCCACGGTCTGACCAGAGGGGCTGCCCTCCAGCAGCAGCACAGGCGCAGCGACCAACCAGACCACGTAGAGGTAGAGGCCCGGCACGATGCAGGCCAGGAAGGCCGGTCCGATCATCGACATAGAGCAGATCCCGATTGATGGGATCTTCACGGAAGGCGCGAATGTTGTCCACGCCGCCGTTCGGCAGGTTGGCGGCGATCG
>JANMRJ010001057.1:0-12731 GCA_031370985.1 Acidimicrobiales bacterium | reverse complement strand
GCCGCCTCCAAGTCGACTATGAGCGCGATCCCCGCGTCACGGAAGGCTTCGTATGGGCCGCCCACAGCAGGCTCCTGCTCCGCCGCTTGACCGAGCCGGCGCCTGGGTGATCGCGCTGGGAAAACTTTCGCGACAGCCTCTGAGGATGTCGTGCTGCTGAAGGCCGCCATCGCCAGGGCGAGTCGCGAGGGTAGATGAGCCTGGTCCCGGCGCGACGACGGCACTGCGCACCGCGGCGGTAGCGCACCTACTCCTCGAAGCGGCCCCCCAGGTGCTTGGCCAGGAACCGCTCGGCGCCGGCGTAGAACTTCAGGCGGTTCTCCGGCTTGGCGAAGCCGTGGCCCTCGTCGGGGAAGAGCATGTACTCGTGGTCGATCCCGTTCTCGGTGAGGGCGGCGACGATCTGCTCGGCCTCGGCTTGCTTGACCCGGGGGTCGTTGGCGCCCTGGGCGATCAGTAGCGGGATGCGGATGTCGCCGGCCTTCGACAGCGGCGACCGCTCCCACATGAAGTCGGGCTCAGTATCGGGGTTGCCGACACGGGTGTGGAACTGGGCGATCAGCGGCGCCCAGTACGCCGGGATGGACTCGATGAGCGTCTTCAGGTTCGATGGGCCGACGATGTCGACCGCGCAGGTGAACACGTCGGGGGTGAAGGCGGCGCCGGCCAGCGCGGCATATCCGCCGTACGACGCGCCGTAGATGGCCACCAACGACGGGTCGGCGTGGCCCTGATCCACCACCCAGCCAACCGCGTCGAGCAGGTCGTCGTGCATCTTGGCGCCCCACTCCTTGTCGCCGGCATTGACGAAGTCCTTCCCGTAGCCCGTCGACCCCCGGAAGTTGACCTGGACGCACAGGTACCCCCGGTTGGCCAGCCACTGGGCCTCGGAGTTGTAGCCCCACGTGTCACGCGCCCACGGGCCACCGTGGACGTTCAGCACCGTGGGCAGGTTCTCGCGGCCCTCGCCGGGCGGGAACGTGAGGTAGCCGTGGATGGTCAGCCCGTCGCGGGCGGTGTAGGAGAACGGCTCCATCTTGGCCAGCTCGTAGCGCGACAGTGCCGGCTGGTGCTCGAACAGGAACGTCGCCTGCTTTGAGTCGCGGTCATACGCGTAGTAGCGGACCGGCCCGTCGTCGTTCATGAACGCGGCCAGCCATGTGCGGTCGGTATCGTCGTGGCCGGTCAGGGTCAGGTCGCCGGGGTCGAGGGCCTGGAGCGCCTCGATGTCGTCCCGGATGTCGGGGTCGAGGATCTCATACGTGGCCCGCTCCTTGACGTAGGTGACGGCCTGCGGCTCCCGGGTGTCGGGGTGGAGCCGGACGCCGGCCACGTCGTACTGCGGGTCCTCGGCGTAGACCGTGGTGTCGCCGCTGGCGATGTCGAGCTTCACCAAGCGGCCGGCGTTGGCGCCGACCGACGACACCATCCACATGCCGGCGCCATCGGAGGTGAACGCGGCCGGCTCGGTGGTCAGCGAGTCGTCCTGGCCGTAGGTGAGCAGCTCCCGCCACTCGTCGTCGACGGTGTCACGCACCATGACAACCATGCCGCCGTCGGGAAGGGGCGCCACGCCGGCCCGCACGTTGAAGTCGACATCGGCCAGGAAGCCGACGAAGCCAGTGTTCTCAACGATCTTCTCCAGCTCGCCGGAGGGGAGGTCGAGGCGGTACACGTCATGGAGTTGGGGGTTGTCGCGGTTGAGGCCGACGAGGATCGTGTCGGGGAACCGCTTGTCGCTGTCCTCCACCCGGGCCTGGATGCCCTCGAACGGGGTGAGGTCGCGGGTGGTGCCGGTGTTCAGGTCGACGGCGAACAGGTGCCAGTCCTCGTCGCCGCCGATGTCCTGCACGTACAGGAGGTGGCGGTTGTCGTGGGCCCAGAAGTACGACCGGATGCCCCGGTCGCGGTCATTGGTGACGGCCGTCGCCTCGTCGAGCGCCGCGCCCACCTTCCCGACCCACACGTTGAGCACGCCCTCGTCGGGCGCGATCCACGCCAGGCGGGTGCCGTCGGGGGAGATGCGGGGGCTGACCCGCTCGGGGTTGCCGAACAGGACCTGGCGGGGGACGAGGGGCACGGTCATGCTTGGAAGCCTCGCAGATCATGCTCACCCGACGCCGACGTGCCGAAAGGCCGCCGCGACCCGTAGCTTTATGCAGTGAGCACTCCTGCCATCGCCCACACCGGCGACCACAAGGCCGACGCCTCCCGCGTCGACGCCTTCATGCGCCGGCTCCTCCGCCTCCCTCCCGGCGACGACCCCGGCCGGACGGCGGAGAGGGCGTTCGGCACGTCGCTGCTCATCTCGACAGTCCGCTGCCTGCTGACCTACGTCCTGCTGCCCCTGCTGAAGCCGGTGATCGACCTCAGCGGCGGCGTCGGCCCGGTGCTCGGCCTTGGTATCGGGTCGGTGTCGGCCACGGCCATCATCTTCTCCATGCGCCGCTTCTGGCGGGCCAACCACCGCTGGCGGTGGGGCTACACGGTCCTCGGGGGCGGCATCCTGGTCCTGCTGGTCATCCAGGCCGTGGGAGACATCGCCGCCCTCATCTCCTGATCCAGCGCCGGCGAGTCCGGGCGACCTTGGGGCTTGCGGTCGGCTGGGTCGTCGTCGCTCCCCTCGTCGCTGTGGCGGAGCCCGGCTGCTGGCCTGGGACTCGCGCTCGACACTGGTTGGTCTCAACGCCCTCACGATGGTGCTGTTCCTGCCGGCGTGGCCGGTGGCGCTGGTCGCCGGGCTCGGCCGGCGGTGGACCTTGACCGCAGCGGCGATGCTCGTGGTCGTCGCTCACCTCTCCTTCGGCGCGCCCGAGCTGCTGGCGCGCGAACCGGCGCCGGCGGTCCCGGAGGGGGCGCTCCGCTTCCGCCTTCGCCGGCCTGTGGTCTCCCGTTGGCCGCTGGTGGACGACGACGCGGTGTTCGTGGACGGCCGGCCGGTGATGATCCGGGCCATGAGCGATACATTGAAAGGATGGCTCGGTGGACTTCATGCGGCCCGTCCAGGTCCTCATCCCTGGAGCCCAAGGTCGCATCTTGGCGGTGCTGGCCGAGACCACTGCAGAACTGAACCTGCGGACCATCGCCCGGCTGTCGGGCGTGAGCGTTGC
This sequence comes from Acidimicrobiales bacterium, assembly GCA_031370985.1. Taxonomy (GTDB): domain Bacteria; phylum Actinomycetota; class Acidimicrobiia; order Acidimicrobiales; family AC-14; genus CADCTB01. Next base: position 9,621 of record JANMRJ010001057.1, on the reverse strand, counting down.
CCAGTCGTCTCGCGTGATGCCTGTACTGGTTGAACTCGGTGTCGTCGAACGTCGTGAGGTGCCGCCTTCGGCGTTGTTCCGGTTCGTGCCCGAGAACGTCGCTTCCCGTGCTGTCGCTGCCCTGACACGAACGCGCCAAACGGTCCTCGATGAGCTTGGGGCCTCGGCTGGCCGCCTTGACCCCGCTCCGGTGAGCGTCGTCGTGTTCGGCTCGCTCGCCCGCGGCGAGGCCGACCGCAAGAGCGACATCGACATCGTCGTCGTCCGCCCATGTGCGGTCCACGAGGATGATGACGGCTGGCATCGAGATCTCGACGAATGGAGCCAAAAGGCGGGCCGCCTCGCCGGGAACCGGGTCGAGCTTCTGGAGGTCAGTGAGCAGGACGCGGCCCGATTCCTTCTTGGGGGAACGTCTCTCTGGACCGATATCCGGCGCGACGGCGTCGTCGTGTTCGGGGCGGCCCTGGATGCCATAGGGCGTGCCTCAGCCGATACGGACGCGGCTCGACCTGGCGCCTCAGCGCACAGTGACGGTAGCGACCAGGCCGTAGTGGTCGGAGGCAGCGAGCGACGGATCGGCCGGGTCGACTTCGTCGAAGACCAACCGGGCGTCGTGAACCTCCAGCAGGTCGTTCACGAAGATGTAGTCGAGGACGCTGCCGGCGCCGGGGGCGCCCCGACGTAGCGGGGTGGGGACGGTGCGGGCGGGCTCGTGGCCGTGGTGGACGAGGTGCGACGAGCGGAGGCGCCCGGCCAGCAGTTCGATGGTGGGTGACCCCGGTCGGGCGTTGAGGTCGCCCGTGAGGACCGCGGGCCGCGGGGGCCGGCTGTCCATCCAGTCGAGCAGCAGCTGGGCCTGAGCGGACCGCAGAACCTCGCCGCCCAACCCGAGGTGGGCGTTGTAGATGTCGACCAGCCCGCCTTCGGCCCGCACGGTGACGCACTGGGCCACGCGGGACTGGGCACCGAGGTCCAGCCAGGCGGTGGCGACCACCGGCACCCGCGAGAGCACACCGATGCCCTCCCAGAGCCCGGCCACGCCGGTCTTGGCCCGCCGGTGCCACGAGTAGTGCAGGGCGCCGGCACTCCGCCGGCCGACCTCGCCGGCGATCCACCGGGCCTGGTCAGGGACCATCCGCAGCTCTTGTACGCCGATGACATCGGGCGCCAGGTCCACCAATTGGCGGACGAGCAGCCGCCGGCGGGCCGGCCACCGGTCGGCGGTGTTGCGCAGGTTGAGCGTGGCCACCCGCACCCGCCCATTGTCGCAGTATTCCTCGTCGTCACCTCCGTGACGAGGCGCCGTAACGTCGGGAGGATGGAGCGACGCACCAAGATCGTGGCCACACTCGGACCGGCGTCGGACTCCCCCGAGGTGATCCGCCGGATGATCGACGCCGGCATGAACATGGCCCGCCTGTCCCTGGCCCACGGGCCGGTCGAGGAAACCCTGGCGCGGATTCGCCGGGTGCGGGCCGTGGCCGCGGAAGCGGGCCGGATCGTCGGCGTCCTGGTCGACCTCCCCGGGCCGAAGATCCGCACCGCCGGCTTCGGCCGGGAGGTGTACCTGACCGAGGGCGAGGAGGTCGAGCTGGTCGAGGCCGCCGGCGGGTCGACGAGTGACTGGCGGACCATCGCCATCGACTATCCCGGCGTCGTTACCCACCTGCGCACGGGGGACATCATCCCCGTCGGCGACGGCGGGATCACCCTCACCGTCGAGGACGTCCACGGCGACCGGGCCGCCGCCCGGGTCCGCTCGGGCGGGGTGCTCATCGGGCGGCCAGGCGTCGCCCTGCCCCCCTCCCGCTTCCCTCTCGACTCGCCGACGCCCGAGGACCTCCGTCTGCGGGAGATCGTCTGCGAGGCCGGCGTCGATGCGGTAGCCATCTCCTTCGTGCGCTCGGGCGCCGATGTCGAGCGGGTCCGTCAGGCGGCTGGGCCCGACGGGCCCATGCTCGTGGCCAAGATCGAGACCCAGGAGGCGGTCGACGCCCTGGAGGACGTCATCGCCGTGGCCGACGGCGTCATGGTGGCCCGCGGCGACCTCGGCATCCGCTGCGCCCTGGAGGACGTCCCCCATTACCAGAAGCGCATCATCGCCGCCGGCGTGGCCTACGGCCGGCCGGTCATCACCGCCACCCAGATGCTGGAGTCGATGCTACGAACGCCGTCGCCCACCCGGGCCGAGGTGAGCGACGTGGCCAACGCTGTCCTCGACGGCACCAGTGCGCTCATGCTCTCGGGCGAGACGGCCATCGGCCACGACCCGGTGAACGCCGTCGCCACCATGGCCCGCATCGCCACGCGGGCCGAGCGGGAGTTCGACTACCTGGGGTGGGGCCAGAGCCGGGGTATTCAACAGGTTGCCGAGAACCGTGGGGCGCCGGCGTCGGTGCGCATCACCGCCGCCATCTCGGCCGCGGCGTGGCGGGCGGCAAACGATGCCGGCGCCACCGCCATCATCGCCTGCACCAACAGCGGCACGACCGCCCGCGCCATCTCCCGGTTCCGCCCCGTCATCCCTGTGTTCGGCGTCACGCCGTCGCTGCGGACCGCCCGCCAGCTCTCGGTGGGTTGGGGGATCACGCCGATCGTCGTCGAGGAGCACGCCACGACCGACGACATCGTGTGGTTCGCGATCATTGCCGCGGTGGAGACCGGCGTGGTCAGGGAGGGCGAGATCGTGGCCGTGCTGGTCGGTTCCCCCGAGGAGCCAGTGCCGACGACCGACGTGCTGCGGCTGGTCCGGATCCACGGGCCGGCCGCCTAACCAAGCCTGGCTCACGCGGGGCGGGCGCCGACGGAGCCGGCAAGGAAGGCGGTGATCCGGTCGATGGTGACCTGCTCTCGGGGTGCGTCGGCGACCGGCGGGCCCAGGCCGTGGGAATCCATGTCCAGCGGGTCGAACGGACGGAACACGGCCTAGAGGACCTGCTGGTGAGTGGCGCTGGCGTTGGCGGCTACCACCGACTCGGTCCTCCCGCCCAGGCTCTGGGTCAGCCGCTGGGTGTCGATGGGCGTGACGGTGATCGACCGCTCGCCGGTCGCCATCAGCACCGGCACTTTGACCGCCTTGGCGACGACGGCGGGGTCGACGGAGAACATTCCCTTGAAGAACGCGTCCTGATTGGGCGGGAGGAGCGTCTGGAACTCGGGCCGCATAGCGTCACGCGGCGGGAGCGAACCGGTCGTCAACAGCCCGTCGATCATGGCCCGGTAGGCGTCGGCGGAGACCGGCCCGTGTGCGGACTTGTACCCATCGGCCATCACGTCGACCAGCGGGCGGCCGGGGGTGGAGACGAGGGCGACGCTCTTGACCCGGTTGTCGCCAGCGGCGAGGGACAGGGCGATGACCCCACCCATATCGTGGCCGACCACGGCGATCCTGGAACCGTCGACCTCCTGGCGCTGGCTCAGGAAGGCGAGGGCCTCCTTGGCGTCGGCCATCATGTCGTCCCAGCTGAGCTGCTGGCCCGTTTCCATCTGGCTGTCGCCGATGCCCCGGTGGTCGTAACGCAGGCTGACCATGCCGGCGGCGGTGAAGGCGGCGCTGAGGTCCTTGTACAGGGGGTCAGCCGGCCGGGCGGTGAGGGGGCCATCGCGGTTGTTGGCCCCCGGCCCAGGGATGATCAGCACGCCGGGGAGCGGCCCCCTGGCGCCGGCCGGGACGGCGAGCGTGGCCCCCATCTTGAGCTTCGCGGCGCCGATCAGCTGGACATCACGCTCACCCGGGGTCGGCTTGAACTCGGCATCGAGGCCGGCGCTGTCGTCGCCACCTCCGCCGGAACACGCGCCGGCGACGAGGGCGAGCGCCACGGCCAGGACCGCCAGCCTGCCCCATGGGCGTGGGGCCGCGTCGGTCCCGGTCCGTTGCACCCGCCACCGTGTCGTCACCCGGCCATTGTACGAGGTGGCACCCCCGGGCGGATCAGGGAGAACCCCGAGCCGACCCCCGACATCGAGCTGGTCATCGGGCTCGTAGCTCGGCCCGCGCCGTGAGGACGCGTACCCGAGGTAGCTCGTCAGCCCCCAGCACAGCATGGAGACACCCGCCCGCCGGAAGGACGCTCACGAAGCACCGACGGGCGTCCGCCACGGCACGAAGCGTGGCGCGGTCACGGGCCGGGCGGCCCGCTCACGGTGATGTCGTCGAGGTACAGGGAGTTGCCCGTCGTCCCGATGGCGTTGAGGAAGTCGACGGTGACCGACGATGTCCCCGCCGGCGCGGTGACCTGTGCGCTGGCCAGGCGCCAGGTGCCGTCGAGGCCGCCCAGGGTGAGCACGTCGGTCTGGAGCACGGCGCCCGACGGGGCGTGCCAGCTGACCTGCATGGTGGCCGCCAGCCCCGTCCCCGTCCCCGCCCTGGCCCAGAAGCCGAGCGACTTCGGCCCCGGCGTGGCCGCGAAGCCCGGCCAGTTCCGCAGCGTCACGCCCCAGCCGTAGGGCGCGGTGACATCGACAAGGAGGCTCCGGGACCCGCCGTGGGCCTGGGCCGTGGAGCTGGCGACGGTGGTCGAGAACCACGGTGCCCACTGGCCGACGCCACCCTCGATGGTCGACGTGTCGGCGTCGAGCGCGTTGACCAGGGGGATGACATCGCCGACGGTGATGTCATCGAGGTACACGACGTTGCCGGGGCCGCCGGTGGGGTGGGTGATGTCGAGGCCGACGTGAGTGGTGCCGGCGGGCGCGGTCACCGTGGCGCCGGCCTGCCGCCAGTCGGTGCCCAACGACAGGAGCAAGATGTCGGTGCCGAGCTCGGCGCCGGTGGCGTTTCGCCAGTGAACGGTCATGGTGGCGCCCAGGCCGGCGCCGGCGCCGGCCCGACCCCAGAAGCCGATGGTCTTGGGGCCCGGGGTGACGGGGAAGCCGGGATAGGTGTCGAGCGTGATGCCCCAGCCATAGAGGGCGGTGATGTCCACCTTCAGGCTGCGGGCGCCGGCGTGGGGCTGGGTGGTGGAGGCGGAGATACCCGAGGAGAACCACGGTGCCCAGTGGCCCGCCGGCCCCTCGATCGTGGCCGTGTCGACGTCGAGGAAGTTGGCCGTCGGCCCCGGCGGTGCCGGCGGCGGGAGGGTGGCGTCGCCGACGGTGATGTCGTCGAGGTACACGACATCGCCGGCCCCCGCCCCGGTGCCCGTGATATCGACGCCGACGCGGGTTGCGCCCTGCGGGGCTGTCACCGCGGCGGCGCCCTGGCGCCACGTCGGGCCGAGCTCCGCGATGGTGGCGGTATCGGTGCGCAGGGTGTTCCCGGCGGCGTCGCGCCAGCGCACCGACATGTTGGCGTTGAGGCCGGCCCGGCCCGGCGAGATGGCCCAGAAGCTGATGACCTGGCTGCCGGGAGCGGCGGGGAAACCGGGCCAGTTCTGCTGGGTAACACCCCAGCCGTGGGCCGCGGCCACGTCGACCCGCAGGCTGCGGGTGCCGGCGTGAGCCTGGGCGACCGACGGCGCCACGGCCGTTGAGAACCACGGGCGCCACTGGCCCTGGCCGCCCTCGAGGGTGGCCGTGTCGGCGTCGAGGGCGTTGGCGCCGGGGACGATCGTGGCCGAGATACGCCGGACCTGGCCGCCGTTGGCGTAGGCGGTGTAATAGAGGGCCTGGGTCGACTCGTACGGCCCGAAGCCGAGGTGGACGGGCAGGGCGGTGGTGGCGAACTCGCTGCGGGTGAACGCCCCGCCGGCGGCTGGGTCGAGGCGGAAGATCTTGCCGCAGAGAAGGTCGGCGAAGAGGTACTTGCCGCCGAAGCCCGCCGGCCACACCCCCTGGGGCACGAACGCCCCACCGGTGATGGCGCCGCACCCCCCGCTGCGGTCGTAGTCGAAGACCGGGTTGGTCATGCCCGCCGGCGGGGGGCCGCAGTTGGTGGTCGACCCGCCGGCGCAGTGCCCTTCGCGAACGTTCCACCCGTAGTCGGCGCCGGCGGCACCGAGGTCGATCTCCTCCCAGTTCGACTGGCCGACATCGTTGATATTGAACACGGTGCCGGCGGCGTTGGGGTCGAATGCCAGGCGGTAGGGGTTGCGCAGACCAGTGGCGAAGATCTCCTGGCAGACGGTGCCGGGGCTGGTCGAGCCGGTCACGTTGCAGCGGGCGGTGCCGGCACCCTGGAAGGGGTTGGCGGCCGGGATGGCGCCGTCACGGGTCACGCGTAGGATCTTGCCGACCAGCACATTGCTGTCCCGGGCAGCGGTGTTCGCCCCCGCGCACTGCGACGGGATGGCGTAGTTGCACCCGCCGTCGCCTACCGAGACGTAGAGGAGGCCGTCCTTACCGAACTGGAGGTCTCCGCCGTTGTGGTTGCCGGCGATCGAGTGGATGCGGTCGATGAGCACCACTTCGCTGGCGGGCGCGACCAGGTTGTTGTCGCCCAGGACGTACCGGGAGACCTTGTTGCGGCAGACGCCGGCCTGGTTCTCGGTGAAATAGACAAACACGACGTGGTTGGCCGTGAAGGCGGGGTCGACGGCCACGCCGAGGAGACCGCGCTCGTCGTCGGTGCACAGGCGGGGTGCCAGGTCGAGCGCCGGCGTGGGCAGCAGCGTCGCACCCTGCACGACGTAGAGCCCGCCCCGCTGGCTGGCGACGAGCATCCGCCCGTCGGGGGTGAAGGCCAGGGCGGTCGGGGCACTGACCACGGCGACGAGGTCGTCACGGAAGCCGGGGGGGACGGTCGCCGCCGCCGCTGGCGAACTCCCAACCACCACGGTCGCCGCGGTGGCGGCCAGTGTCGCCACCGCGGATGTGATCGCCGTCCAACGTCGCCCCACGAGACCCCCTCAGCCTGCCAAACCGGACAATCCGGATCTTTGCCTGCGGGCGCCCCGTTGTCCCGGCAGGGGTCAGGCCCGTGCCGTCAGCTGAGCGAGGAAGCCGTCGATGAGGTCGTTCACCGCGTCCGGCGCGGCGAGCTGAACGAAGTGCCCCACACCTCGCACCGCGGCAACCTATGCCTGCGGGAACAGGCCTTCCGGCAGGAACGGACGGCCTACCACACGAGGCATACCTGCGGGTCGGCGGCTACTCCGCGGGCGGTGGGGCAATGGGGAGCGATGTCATGTCGGCCAGCGGGTACACCTTGTAGTGGGAGTAGTTGTAGACGGGCGACTGGGCCAGCAGCATCTCCAGTTCGTCGTTGCTGGTCACGTTGTAGATCCAGGCCCCGCCGTGGCTGCCGACGATGTGGTAGCGGCCAATCACCTTGCCCGACTCCTCCAGGGGCACGGCGTGGTCCCGCATGCGCAGCACCGCCTTCAGTACTTCTCCCGACAGCCTGCCGATCTCGATGTTCCAGATGACCAGGAACTTCACGTCGCCTCCCAATGTCGTGGTGAACCTGACGCTAGGCGGTCCGAGGATCGCGGACCGGTACCGGGACGAGGCAGGTACGCTGGTTCGGCAGGGTCCGATTCCAGGACGCCGTCCTCGACCTGCTGGAGGGCAACGTGACGGTACGGGTGCAGGTCACCAGTTGAGTTCCGCTCAAACTCCCGCCTACGGCGCCACGCTCACCGAGATCCTCGCCACGCTCGACACCGCGGGGTTCAGCGCCCAGATGGCCGCCCGCCCCGACGGCATGATCCTCTGCCTGACCTGCCGTCAGGAGAGCCCCGCCGCCGACTTCGACCTCCAGGCCATGCGGCGCACCGAAGGCGCATCCGACCCCGACGACATGCTGGCGGTGGTCGGCCTGGCCTGCCCGAAGTGCAGCACCCGGGGCACCGCGGTCCTGGGATACGGGCCTGAGGCCGACCCCGACGATGCCGAGGTCGTGGTCCGGCTCGGCGTCACCGGCGCATGACCAGGCGGTCGGGCCCCCGCCAGACCAACGTAGACTGAAGACATGCCCGGCGGACGCGGCGACGAAGCTCCTGAGGAATCGATCATCGTCGTTCCCCTCGCGCCCGGGACGCTGGTGCGACCCGGCGCCGGCCGCCACCGGGACGGCCTGGACGACCTGATCGACGAGTTCCTGCCCGACACCGACGAAGGCCCTGGCCCGGTCGACGCCACGCTGATCGCCGGCGGCGGCGCCCTGCTCGCCTGGACGCTCCTCGGTGCCGCACCGGCGATTGCCACGGTAGCCGGGGGCATCGCCCTCGGCCTGGGCTGCATCCTCCCGCTGCGAGCGGTGTGGCGCGGGGTCGCCGGCCGGCGCAGGTCGAAACGGTTGACACGGGGCGTCGCCATGCGTGCCGACGAGCCGGCGCTCGCCCGCCTGGTCACGGCCTACGACGCCCTCGACGCCTTGGGTGTCACAAGCGCCGCCGCCCGCGCTGCTGCACACGGCGCAGTCCTGGAAGTGGCGTCGCTGTTGGCGGGCCGGCTCCCGGCAACCGACAGCGAGCGACACTACGTGGCGGCCAGGGTCACAGCGGTCGAGCAGCTCGCCGAGGCCTTACGGGAGCTCCCGGTGCCGGTCGCCGGATCGGCGGAGGAGCCGGCTGGCGTCGAGCCCGGTCTGATGGTGGCCGCCCGTGAGGAGCTCGACGCCCTTGGCGTCAGCGCCCTCTCACACCTGGAGGGTGTCACCGCCGACGAGCGTGCTCGTGGCCGACATCGCTGAGGGGCCGGAGAGCGTCGACGGCCTGCCGGCGCCAGAAGCCGCGGACGCGCCCCTTGGGCGCCTCGGCCGGGCGCTGGCTGTGCCGCTGCTCCCGCTCGTCGCCGCATGGGAGGCGGTGTTTGCGGTCTGGCGGGCCGTCTTGGCCGCGGGCCGCTGGATGGTGGCGACGGCGCGGGCCGGCGTCGAACTGGTCGGCCGGCCCGTCCGGTGGGCGGTGCAAACGGCCCGGTCGGCGGGCCGAGCCGTCCTTCACGCCGCGGACATGGCGGTGGAAATAGCAGTCACCCCCGTCGTGGCCGTGGTACGGGCGGTCGCCGTGCTGTCCCGCCGGGTGGGCGTGGCCGTGCGGGCGGGCGCCAGGATCGTGGCGAAGCCGGTGCGCACCGCGGTCCGAGCAGTGGGCGCCGTGCTCCGGCGGTGGTCCGTCGCGGGCCGGTCGGCGGCCCGCGCCCTGGTCGGCGGCCTACGCGCCGGCGGTCGGTCGGTGGCCGCCCTCGTCAGGCGGCTGGGCGTTGCCCTCCGCGCCGCGGCCCGCACGCTCAGTGCTCCCGTGCGCACCGCGGGTCGCGCGGTGATGGCCGTCGCCCGGCGGGCGGCCAGCGCCATCCGCGCCGCGGGGCGGGCCCTTGCCGGCCCCATCCGCGCCGCGTCCCAGGCTGTCACCGCGATCGTCGCCGCCGGCGCCGCCGGCCTGCGGGCGGTCGCCCACACCCTCGCCGGCCCGCGGCGCGCCGCCTCACGGGCGATCGGCACCGCGCGGCACACGGCTCACCGGGTGGCCGCAGGTATGGGCGCGCTGGCCCAGCGGATGGCCGCGCCGGTCGCCCGGGTCCTGGCGCAGGCGCGACGGGTGGCTGCCGGCGCCTGGGCGCCCATCGCCGCTGGCGTCCGCGGCGCGGCGCAGGCGGTCCGCCGGCTCGCCGGCCCCATGACCGACGCCGTCCGGCGCGGCCGTGCCATCATCCGGGCCGCCCGAGGAAGCGGTCGGACTCTGGTGGGTCGGGCCCGCGCCCACCTTAGGGGCGCACAGCCCACCCCCCGCCCCCCCC
>JANMRJ010001048.1:0-2227 GCA_031370985.1 Acidimicrobiales bacterium | reverse complement strand
CCGACGGCCGCTACGTGCGCGGTGCGACCCGGGGCAACGGTGTGGTGGGAGAGGACGTGACCGAGAACGTCCGCACCATCTCGGTCATCCCTGACCGCCTCGCCGGCGCCGACGCTCCGACCACGCTGGAAGTGCGGGGCGAGATCTACATGCCGGCGTCCGCCTTCGAGGAGCTGAACCAGCGCCAGGGCGAGGCCGGCCTGCGACTGTTCGCCAATCCCCGCAACTCCGGCGCCGGCTCCCTTCGCCAGAAGGACCCCAAGGTCACCGCCAGCCGCGACCTGCGCTTCTGGGCCTACCAGCTCGGTGAGGTCGAGGGCGGGCCACGGTTCCGCCGGCACTCCGAGACCCTCGACTTCCTGCGGACCGCCGGCCTCCCCATCAATCCCGAGGTCCGCACCGTGGGGAGCCTGGAGGCGGTCTTCGCCTACTGCGAGCATTGGCTCACCCACCGCCACGACCTCGGCTACGAGATCGACGGCGTGGTGGTGAAGGTCGACGACCTGGCCCAGCGGGAGGAACTGGGGTCGACGTCGAAGTCGCCCCGGTGGGCCATCGCCTACAAGTTCCCGCCCGAGGAGGCCACCACCCTCCTCCGCGACATCATGGTGTCGATCGGCCGGACCGGGAAGGCCACGCCGTTCGCCCAGCTCGAGCCGGTCAAGGTCAGCGGGTCGACGGTGCAGCTGGCCACGCTCCACAACCAGGACCAGGTGCGGGTCAAGGACGTGCGCCCCGGTGACACAGTGACGGTGCGCAAGGCCGGCGACGTGATCCCCGAGGTCGTCGCCCCTGTGCTCTCGAAGCGCCCGGAGGGACTGCCCGAGTGGCAGTTCCCGGTCACTTGCCCGGTGTGCGGTGGCCCGTTCGTCAGGATCGAGGGCGAGAGCGACACCTTCTGCGTCAACGTCGACTGCCCGGCCCAGCGCGATGGTCGCATCGGCCACTTCGCCTCCCGGGGCGCCATGGACATCGAGGGGCTGGGGGAGAGGCGGGTGCAGCAGCTGACCGCCGCCGACCTGCTGACGGACCCGGGCGACATCTATTCGCTGACGCATGACGCACTCATGGGGCTGGAGGGATTCGCCGACATCTCGGCCCGCAACCTCCTCGAGGCCATCGAGAAGTCGAAGTCGCGGCCGCTGCCCAACCTCCTCATCGCCTTGAGCATCCGCCACCTGGGCGGGCGGGGCGCCGAGGTGGCGGCCGAGGCGTTCGGCCACCTTGACCGCATCCTGGAGGCATCCGAGGAGGAGATGGCGGTGACGCCGGGCGTCGGGCCGGTGATCGCCCGGAGCGTGTGCGAGTTCTTTGCCCTCGACCGCAACCGTCTGGTGATCGACAAGCTGCGGGCCGCCGGCGTGAACTTCGAGGGCGTGGCCCGCTCGGAGCTGCCGCCGACCCTGACCGGCAAGGCGGTGGTGGTCACCGGCACGCTGGAGTCGATGTCGAGGGACCGGGCGGTCGAGGCGGTGAAGGCCCGCGGCGGCGCCTCGCCGGGCAGCGTGTCGAAGAAGACCGCCTACCTGGTCGCCGGCGCCGAGCCGGGCCAGGCCAAGGTGACCAAGGCCGAGGACTGCGGTGTCGCGGTTATCGACGAGGCCGCCTTCCTGCGCCTGCTGGAGACCGGCGACATCTCGTGAGGATCGACCTTGTCTCGGTCAACGTGCTGCTGCCCACCTACCTCGGCGACCACCGCGGCCAGCCGATCCGCAGCGGCATTGCCAAGCGGCCCGTCACCGCCACGCACCTGTGGCTCGACCACCTCAACCTCGAGGGCGACGCCCAGGCCGACCTCGAGGTCCACGGAGGGCCCGACAAGGCGGTGTACGCCTACCCGTCCGAGCACCTCGGGGCCTGGAGCGTCGAGCTCGGCGAGGACCTGGGGCCGGCGCCGTTCGGGGAGAACCTGAGCACCGCCGGCGCCACCGAGGACGACGTCTGCATCGGGGACAGATGGTTCTGGGGCGACGCGGTGCTGGAGGTGTGCCAGCCCCGGACGCCCTGCTTCAAGCTGGCGATGCACCGGGGCCGGGGCGACATCGGTCGGTTGTTCCGCGACAGCGGCCGCACCGGCTGGTACCTGCGGGTGCTCGAGCCGGGGCGGGTGCCCGTCGCCGGCCCGGTGCGCGTGGAACCCCATCCGGTCGGTGCCACGGTGGCGGTCGTCCACGAGGCCACCAAGCCCGGCGCGGCACCGGTCGAGGTGGTCCAGGCCCTGCTGGGC
>JANMRJ010001027.1:0-1776 GCA_031370985.1 Acidimicrobiales bacterium | reverse complement strand
CGGACCCGGCTCGACGAGCTGCCCCAGCTCCTGAACGTGGCCCGGGGGGAGATGGCCCTGATCGGTCCCCGGCCGGAGGCGCCGGGCTTCGTGGACCACGGTGAGCCGTGGCGCCGGGTCCTGGCCGCCCGGCCCGGCATTGCCGGCCCCACCCAGCTCCTGGTCTACGAATGGGAGGCCGAACTGGTCAGGGGGCCCGACGGCGAAGACCGCTACCGCGACATCGTCCTCCCGGTGAAGCTCGCCGTCGATGCCTGGTACGTCGAGCGGGCCACCCCCTGGATCGACGCCCTGGTGATCGCCTCCCTAGTGCAACGCATGTTCTTCGCCACGCCCGAGACGCTCCTCGCCGCCCGCGACCGCCGGGCCGTCCCCGAGGCCAGCGCCGTCCCCCGCCGGGCCGCCACGAGCGTGAGTTGACCTAACCGACGCGGGCGGCTGCCGGGTCACGGGACCACTCGACCGTGCGCCGCAGGCCGGTGAGCAGGTCGACGGGGGCGATGTCCCCGAAGAGCTCCTGCAGTCGGCGCGGGTCAGCCTGGGAGTCCCGGACATCGCCGCCCCGGGGCTCGCGGTGCTCGACTGCGATCTCGGCACCGAGGATCTCTTCGAGCGTGGCCAGCACGGTGAGCAGGTCGGTGCGGCCACCGAAGGCCAGGTTCACCGGCGCCGGGTAGCTGACCCGGCGGACGACGGCGTCTCGGAGGACAGTGGTTACCGTGTCGACGAAGGTGAAGTCCCGGGTCTGGAGCCCGTCGCCGTGGACGGGCACCGGCCGGCCGGCGAGGGCGGCGGCGATGAAGATGGGGATGCCGGCGGCGTAGGGATGGAAGGCGTCCTGGAGTGGGCCGAAGACGTTGAAGAGTCGGAAGACGAGCACGTCGAGCCCGAAGCAGTGCTGGAAGGCGAAGGCGTACGCCTCGCTGGCCAGCTTCGAGGCGGCATAGGGGCTCAGCGGCTGGGGAACCAGATCCTCATGCTTCGGGAGCGCCCGGTTGCCGCCGTACACCGACGACGACGAGGCGACCAGGACGTGGCCGACGCCGGCCTTCCGAGCGCCTTCCAGCACCGCCACCGTGCCGCTGGCGTTGGCCTGGTGGCTGGTCATCGGGTCGGCCAGCGACCGGGGGACCGACGGGAGGGCGGCCAGGTGGACGATGCAGTCCGCCGACACCAGCGCCGGCTCCAACACCCTGGCGTCGAGCACGCTGCCCTCGACGAGAGTGATGTCGAGGCCGGCCAGGTTGGAGGCCTTGCCCGTGGAGAGGTCGTCGACGGCGACGACATCGGTGATGGCCGGGTCCTCCGCGAGGACCCGGCACAGGTTGGCCCCGATGAAGCCCGCGCCCCCCGTGACGACGACCTTCATCGGGTGTGGACGCTACAACACCGGCCCCTCGGCGGTCAGGCGAAGGTGGATGCAGATGGCGCCGGCCACCAGGCTCCCCAACCAATCTTCACTTCAGCGGGTCGAGCAACTGCAACTGACCGTCGGCCGTGCCGGCCACGATCGCCCGCCCGCTGGCGTCGTCGACCACGACATCGTTCGGCTGGCGCACGGTGGCCCAGGTGCGGTCGGGGGTGAGCTTCGTGCCGTCGATGCGGAACGACCGCAGCTCGTTGGTGGCAGTGAGCGTCACGTACAGCAGCCGCCGGGTGCTGTCGATGGCCAGCCCGTACGGCGCGCCGCCGCCGGTCGACACCTCGCCGACCTGGCGCACGCCGTCGGCGCCGGCGCGGAAGACCAGGACGGCCCCGCCCTGGGTGTCGGCGACG
>JANMRJ010001020.1:0-2743 GCA_031370985.1 Acidimicrobiales bacterium | reverse complement strand
TCAGGCCGCCGTTGCGCGCGAACCCGTCGTCCTCACCACCCGCGGCCGAGGTCAGCCGGGCACCGTTGACCTCGATCGTGCTGAACTGCTGCGTCCCGTCCTTCTGGTACGAGTACGAGATGCCGAGGGACATCTCCAGGTGGGTCGCCGGGTCCGCAAGGGAGATGGGCCGGGCCAGTGTGATCGCATACTCGTCACCCGAAGGGCTCAGGGCACCGAACAGCATGGTGATCGTCTGGTCCGCGGCCTGGCTCGGATCGTCGTAGATCACGACCATGATGACGCCGTCAGTGTTGTCCGGGTCCGGCTCGACGACCGTGAAGGAGACAGCGCCGGGTGCGGCGGCATTGACATGTCCTTCACTGCGGCAGTGACATCGGTCCAGTAGTTGAACGAGAAGATCCGGGACGCGGTTTCGTGCTCCAGGGCTATGGCCCGCCCGTCCACGGTGAGCGGGGTTGTCAGCCGGGTGTTTTCGCGCACCGGTCGTCGCGATGAACGCATACGCCCTGCGCACGGTGGCTCTAGCCGGCTTGTTGATCCTCAGTGTCCCCGACCCGTCACTGGCCACCGCGGCGATCGATCGCGAGACACGGCCCCGTTCATTGACGATCGTGCGCAGCCCGCCGCTCGGCACCTCTGCCGCCACCTGGGCTGCCGACATCGAGGTCGGCATCGGCGCCACGATTCCCGGGGTCTCCCGCCGGCCGCTGAAGCGACAGACGCAGCGCCGCTGACGAGCGTCCCGAGGGTCACACATCCGATGGCCGCGCACACCACGCGCCGCCCCGATGAATTCCTTCCCATCGCATCGCCCCTCCGCTCGTTTCGCCGGACTTTACGACAGCTTCGGGGACGGGCCGGCTGAGTGGCGGCCTCGGGTACGGTCCGGTCGTGGCCGACGACGTATTCGACGAGTTGCGATGGCGGGGTCTGGTCCACCAGGTCACTGACGCCGAGCTGGGCGCCAAGCTGACCGCCGAGCCGTTCACGATCTACCACGGCATCGACGTGACGGCCGACAGCCTGCACGTCGGCAGCCTGGTGGGCGTGCTCGTCCTGCGCCTGTTCCAGTCCTACGGCCACCGGCCGGTCGTGCTCCTCGGCGCCGGCACGACGAGGATCGGCGATCCCAGCGGCAAGCGGGCCGAGCGCCCCTTGTTGTCACCCGAGAAGATCGCCGCCAATGCGGCCGCCATCCGGGGCCAGCTCCAAGGGCTGCTGGACTTCCGGCCGGGCCGGGCCGGCACTGTGATCCTCGACAACACCGACTGGCTGGCGCCGATGCCGCTGCTCGACTTCCTCCGCGACATCGGGAAGCACTTCACCGTCAACGCCATGCTGACCAAGGAGTCGGTGAAGGCCCGGTTCGCCGAGGCCGACATCGGCATCTCCTTCACCGAGTTCAGCTACATGCTCCTCCAAGCTTACGACTTCCTGCACCTGTTCGATGCCGAGGGCTGCCGGCTTCAGGTCGGGGGCAGCGACCAGTGGGGCAACATCACCGCCGGCATCGACCTTATCCGCCGGACACGGGGGGCCGAGGTCTACGGGCTGACGTGGCCTCTCGTCACCAAGGCCGACGGTACGAAGTTCGGCAAGAGCGAGGCGGGCAACGTCTGGCTCGACCCGGCCCGCACCAGCCCGTACGAATTCTTCCAGTTCTGGCTGAACACTGACGATCGCGACGTCGGCCGGTACCTCCGCACCTTCACCTCCTTGTCCGAGGCGGAGGTCACCGATCTTGAGCGTTCCCTGGCCGAGCAGGCCGGGACCCGTGCCGTCCACCGTGTGCTGGCGCGCGAGGTCACCGCCCTCATCCACGGCCTGGCCTCGGCCGCGGCGGTGGCCGGTACGTCGGCGGCCCTGTTTGGGGGCGACCTGCGGAAGCTCGACGGGCCGGCGCTGGCCGAGGCGTTCGCCGACGCCCCGTCGAGCGGGCTGGACCGGGGCGGGCTGGAGGGGGCCGGCGCCGCCCTGGTCGACGTGCTGGTCGAGTCGGGGCTGGTGGCTTCCAAGTCCGCCGCCCGCCAGGCGATCACCCAGGGTGGCGTCTCGGTCAACGGCGTGCGGGAGACCGCACTGGACCGCCGGCTGACGACGGGCGACCTGCTGGCCGGGGGGTTCGTCGTCCTGCGCCGGGGCAAGAGGAGCTACCATGTGCTGCACGTCGAGTGACCCCGCCCCGCAAAGGCCGGAGTTGCCAGACGGGCCAAGAGCTGATAAGTTCACCTCTTGCGCCTAGCGCCTTGGTTGATCCGCAAGATCGATCCTGCGCTAGCCGAGCAGCGGCACCGACGTCTTCGGACGTGTGCCCAGCCAGCGCTCCTTGAAAACGGAACAGAGAGCTAGAAGCCAGTGCGGGCGACCCCCAACGCATGGGGTCGCATTGTATTTGCACTGCAAACGGACAACAGAGTCTCGAGGATGGAAGTCCTCGGAACTCAACAACCGTTTCTGGTGCCAGTTGGCGAACGAGGTTCAGTTACCTCGCAAGCCGACTCTCCGATTTAGGATCGATCGCAGCAGGCCTGTCGAAATGCAGGGGTGATCGGTTCGAGGTCTCGATGGAGAGTTTGATCCTGGCTCAGGACGAACGCTGGCGGCGTGCTTAACACATGCAAGTCGAGCGAGGTCCAACCAGTGGCAACACTGGGGAAGACCGAGCGGCGAACGGGTGAGTAACACGTGAGCAACCTGCCCCGAAGACTGGGATAACACCGGGAAACCGGTGCTAAAACCG
>JANMRJ010000999.1:0-2900 GCA_031370985.1 Acidimicrobiales bacterium | reverse complement strand
GACGATGTCACCTCGCTGACGGGCCCTCCCCATCCTACCGGTAGCCCGCCGAAGCCTCCACCACCGCGCCAACCGCCTGCCGGCTCCAGCTCGCACCGTGGCTCTCCGCCGGCCTGGTCACCGCGATCGCCGCGGCATCGAGGCTCAGCGGGCCGATGGGGCGGAGGGCGCTGCCCGCTGGCCGGTCTCGTGCACGGCCGTGCAGATGGCCGCGAGCTCTCCGCGCTGAAGGTCCTGCATCTCGTCGATCAGGACGACCACACCGGTGCCGAGGTCCGCGGCCGAGGCGGCGGTATCGGCGCGACCGTGTTGCGGGTCGACTTCGATGCCCAGGGCCAATGCGCCCGTCGGGTCTGTGGTGATGGAGAACGACTTGAACGTCGCCAGGGCGGAGCGCAACTTGTCACGAATGCGAGTGGTCCCCGTGACCTGACGGAGCGACTCGTTCAGGCTCCGCGCCACCATGGCCCTGAACGACGCATCACGGCTGTCTCCGTCAAGACGGGCTCCGACCTGCGCGACGACCCGGGTTGTCCACGGGGTCCATACCGGGGTAAGTCTACCGAAAGCTACAGCCGTAGAATGAAATCCGTTCTACGGCTGTACTGTAGACAACGCCATCTTTCGGCGACGACGCCTCAGCTGTACCAGCCGGGGGGTACCCAGCGGGCCCGCTCGGGCTCCTTGGCCTTGCGGGACTGGTGGATGAAGGCGATGAGCCCCCCGCCGAACAGCGACATGGCCACCGCCCCGAACGCCGCGGTCAGGACGATCCAGACGGTGGAGTCGAACTCCCCGGTGGGCTGGGCGATGTCGACGGTGGAGACCTGCGGGGCTCGGATGACCGGCACCGCCCCGGGCGCGAGGACCTCGAACGACGCCCGCGCCGGCGTTCCCGGCTCGGCGACGAGGACCGGCGCAGCGTCGGCCGGAGCATCGGAGGTGACCCGGGGCGTCCGCTGGTTGGCCACGATGATGTAGAGACCGGGCCGGGCTTCAGGGACGGTGAACGACGCCGAGATCGTGCCGTACCGGTCGGGGACGGCCTCGGCGATGACCGGCCCTTCCTCCCACTGCCAGTGGACGACGACAGGCGTCGGCTCCACGCCGGCGCTGGCCCTGGGCACGGCGAAGGATGCGCCCGTGAAGGTGATCGTGGTGCCCGGACGGCCAGTCCCCGTGCTCAGGCTCAGCGTCGCCAGGTTGGCGCCGGCGAACGCGGAAGCGCCCGACCCCGCGACCAGTGCACCGATGGCCACCAGCACCGCCCACCTGCCTGGCGACAGCCGCACGTGCACCTCCGTCCGGAACCGGAACCTGAGGACCAGTGTCCCATTCGCCTGCGGCTATCACAACGCGGGAACATGTCGATCGCGCCAACACTGCGGGGGGGGATCCGCCCCCAAGGCCGGCCACATCCCTACGATCGCCGGCGTGGGAGACATGAGCTTGGCCACCCTGGGCGTCGACGAGCCGTTCGGCACCGTTCTGGCCGACCCACCGTGGCGATTCCTCAACCGCACCGGCAAGGTCGCCCCCGAGCACAAGCGGCTCATGCGCTACGACACGATGGACTGGAAGGAAATCGCCGGCCTCCCCGTCGCCGAGGTGGCCGCGGCCCGTAGCCACTGCTACCTGTGGGTGCCCAACGCCCTGCTGGCCGAGGGCCTGGCCGTGCTGGAGGGGTGGGGGTTCACCTACAAGGCCAACCTGGTGTGGGCCAAGCGCCGGCTCGACGGCGGCCCCGACGGTCGGGGCGTGGGGTTCTACTTCCGCAACGTCACCGAGCTCGTCCTGTTCGGGACCCGGGGCAAACTGCGGACGGCAGCCCCCGCCCGCCGGCAGGTCAACATCATCGAGAGCCGCAAGCGGGAGCACTCCCGCAAGCCCGACGAGCAGTACCCGATCATCGAGTCGTGCTCGCCCGGCCCCTACCTCGAGCTCTTTGCCCGCTACCCCCGCCTGGGCTGGTCGGCGTGGGGCACCGAGGCGGCCGCCGATGTCGTCCCCCAGGGCCGCCGGCACCCGATGTACGGGGGGGCGTCCGCCTGAATCACGGCCGGGCCCCCAGGCCTGGCATGATCGACGACCCCGCATGCCCCGCACCGTCACCCTCCGTCCCTGGCAGAAAGCTGCCCTCGAACGCCTCGCCGCCGGCGGAGCCGCCGACTTCCTGGCTGTGGCCACGCCCGGCGCCGGCAAGACGACCTTCGCCCTCACCGCCGCCCGCCAGGCCCTCGCCGCCGAGCCCGGCCTGCGGCTGATCGTGGTGGTGCCCACCGCGCACCTCAAGGCCCAGTGGGCGCTGGCCGCGTCGGCCTTCGACCTGCACCTCGACTCCCAGTGGTCGGCCGCCGACGGTGGCCTGCCGGGGGACATGCACGGCGTGGTCACCACCTACCAGCAGGTGGCCAGCTGCGCCGATGCCATCCGGCCCATCGCCGCCAACGCCATGGTGATCCTCGATGAGCTCCACCACGCGGCCGAGGACCGGGCCTGGGGCGACGCCCTCCGCACCGCCTTCGACACCGCCCGCCGGCGCCTCGCCCTGTCGGGCACGCCGTTCCGGTCGGACACTCAGGCCATCCCCTTCGTCCACTACCAGGGCGACGAGGCCGTCCCCGACTACGAATACGGCTACGGCGACGCCCTGGCCGACGGCGGTGTCGTCCGGCCGGTCTACTTCCCCCGGGTCGACGGGATGATGGAGTGGAGCGCCCCCGACGGCAGCCTCCACGCCCACAGCTTCGAAGACCCCATCGCCGGCGCCCTCGCCGGCCAGCGCCTGCGCACGGCCTACTCGGTGGAGGGCGAGTGGCTGCCCCACGTGCTCCGCCAGGCCCACGAGCAGCTGCTGGCCATCCGCCGGCGCCAGCCCGACGCCGGCGGCCTGGTCATCG
>JANMRJ010000879.1:0-4852 GCA_031370985.1 Acidimicrobiales bacterium | reverse complement strand
CTCGCCGCCCTGGCCAAGATCACCCCCGATCAGGCCAAGGCGGCCGCTCTCGCCGCCGTCGGAGGCACCGCCGGCCAGGTGGAGCTGGAGAACGAGGACGGCAACGTGGTCTTCGGCGTCGAGGTCACCACCCCGGCCGGCAAGGTCATCGACGTCAAGGTCGATGCCGGCAACGGCAAGGTCCTGGCCCAGGAGGCCGACGACGCCAACGAGTCCGATGCCAAGGGCGCCAAGGAGTCGAACAAGGAGGCCAACGAGCCGGCGCGCACGCCGACCAAGCGGTGACCGGCCGCCACCCCGGAGGAGCCCCACGAGCTCCTCCGGGAACGGGCCGTCGTCACGGTGACGATGTCGGAGCGCCCTCGGTCGTCGGCCGCCCCCCGGCATGGTTCCCCCGCACCGGGCCGGCCCCGCCGAAGACAAGGTGAAAGACGGCGCCCGGCCCCGGATCCACCAGCAGGAGCCGGATGTCCTCGGCTTCGGCCAACCGTCGGGCCAGCGCCAGCCCGATCCCCTCCCCGGCCGCCTCCGGGTTCCGGCGCAGGAAGATGCTCGCAGCGCTGAGAGTGGTGGCGCCTTGATCAGCGACGGCCACGACGGCGCCGTCGCCGACCCGGAACCCCGACAGGGCAACCTCCCCCGCCCCATGGACCAGGGCGTTGTCGATGAGCACGTCGAGGATCTGGCGAACGGCGGCGGGGCTGGCGTCGACCCAGGGCAGGTGGGCTTCGATGCTCACCTCCAGCCGGCGACCGACCGAGGCCAGCCGCGGCTCCCACCGGCCGGCTGCCTCACGCACCAGAGTGGCCAGAGGCCTCGGCTCGCGCGTGCGCGCCGTGTCCCGGGCCAGCGCCAGCAGGTCGTCGACCGTCTGCTCCAGGCGATCGACATCCGCCAGCGCGTCGTCGACCAGAGCGGTGTCGTGGTCGCTGCGGAGCTGCTCGGTCTCCAATCGCAGGCGCAGCGAGGCCAACGGGGTGCGGACCTGGTGGGCGAGGTCGGCGCTGAAGGAGCGCTCCCGGGCCATGGCCGCGTTGAGCCTGGTGGCGGCGTCGGCCAGCGCGGCATGCACCTCGTCGATCTCGACGACCCCGGTGCCCGGCCAGGGCGGTGCCTCTCCCCCGGTGGCGATCACCTCGGCGTCGTCCCTCAGGCGAGCCAGGGGCCGGGCCAGGCTGCGGCTGCGCCGGGCGGCCAGCAGCCCGGCTGCGACGAGCACACCCGACGCCAGGGCGGCCATCGTCGCCCACGTCCTGTGAATCCGGTCGGCGACGACGCCGGCGGGGATGCTGGTGCGGATCGCTCCGACGACGATCTCCTCGTCGCTGATCGGGAAGGCCACGATCAGCCGGGCGCGATCGCGCTGGGCGGCGCCGTCGCGCAATGCGGCCTCGACGATCACATCGGCCCGGTCCGGCCCGCTCCCCTGCAGTCGCCGGCCGTCGCCGCCGTAGAGGGCGATTCTGACGTTGGCGGCCGGGTCGGGAAGCTCGGGATCGTCGCGGTCCCGGGCGAAGGAGCCGGGGACGGCCACCGCCGCGCGCGCCGCTTCCTCGGAGAGGACCAGCAGCGCCTCGTCGCGGTAGAGGGCCTGGACCGACAGGGCCAGCGGCACGCCGAACCCGGCGACGGCCACCGCCGCCACCAGGAGCATGGCGCTGAGCAGACGCCTTCTCACCCCTGCTCGCCCTGTGCCGGCAGCTCCAGGCGGTACCCGACACCGCGCAGGGTCGAGATGCGGCTGTGCTCGGGGCTGGCTTCGCCCAGTCGCTGGCGCAGCGACGCAATGTGCACGTCGAGGGTCTTGGTGGACCCGAACCAGTGCTCGTCCCACACCAGGGCCATGGCCCTCTCCCGGGTGAGGACCCGCCCGGCGTTGGCCATGAGCACGGCGAGCAGATCGAACTCCTTGGCCCGCAGCTCCACCTCGGTGCCACCGACGTGCACCCGGCGGGCGGCGGTGTCGACGGTGAGGTCGCCCACCATCAGCACGGCCGTCTCCTCGGGCTGGGCCAGCCGGCGGCGGGTGAGGGCTCGCAGCCGGGCGAAGAGCTCGGCGAGCCGGAACGGCTTGACCAGGTAGTCATCGGCCCCGGCATCCAGCCCGACAACCACGTCGGTTTCCGATCCCCGCGCTGTCAGCACGAGGATGGGAGTGAGCGGCAGCTCCCGGCGCAGCCGCCGGCACAGCTCCAGGCCGTCCATGTCGGGCAGTCCGAGGTCCAGCAGGATCACGTCAAACTCCGCCAGCTCCTGGCCCAGGGCCTCGGCCGCATCGTGGCACCAGATGGTGGCGTAGCCTTCGCCGCCCAGGGCTCGGAGGAGGCCGGCGCCGACGCCCTCGTCGTCCTCGACGATGAGCACCGACGGGGCATCTCCTGACATCACCCCCGCGAGCGTAGGGACTGGGGCGGGCGAACTGCCCCGCCTTCGGCACACCGGCGGTGGAGGGCATGGCTACTCGCCGGGATTCTCGGCTCCGCCCGGGTCCTTCTTCACCATCACCGTCTGCACCGCGGCATCGGTGGCACTCACGGTGACGCTGATGTCGAGCGCGGCCTTCGAGGTGTAATACAGACTGAACTTGTTCACCGGATAGTGGTCCGGCCCAGTGGTGTCGTCGAAGTGCACCACGCGTTTCCCGCCGGCCGGGATGGTGAAGCTGTCACCGAGCTTGGCGTAGTAGCTCTCGGAGATCTTCTTCTTGGGATCGGTGAGGGTGTAGTACACCTCGACATTGCCGGCCGGCGCCGGGCCGCTGTTCTGCAGCGCGATCTCTAGATGGTCCGGTGCCGACTTCCCGGTCCGGGGGTCGACATTGTTCTCGACCAGAACCGAGTCGATCCGCAGGGTCTGAGCGGCGGAGGTGTTCCTGATCGGGTTCTCGGTCACCGGGAGCACCCGGGAGGCGCCCGCGGCCGGGCTTGCCGGCGCCTTGGAGGAGGCGCCTCCACAGCCGGCGAGGGCCAGCGCGCCGACGATGGCCACCGCGCCCAGGCGCCACCTCCGGGTCGTGGGGGTGGTTGGGGTCATGACTCTCCTTCTTGTGGGGTTGGGGGTTGGCGACCGAAGCTGCGGAACACGCCGTAGCCGAGGGCGAGGGAATAGAACGAGATCCAGGCCATGTCGTTGCGCTCGATCGCCAGGAGCTGGGCCAGGGACTTCCCCCGGTACTTGTCCTTGACGTCGGTCATGGCGAAGGCGAAGCGCTCGTAGTGCTTGGCGAAGGACGCCGCCTCGATGCCGGTACGCAGGCGCTCGTAGGCGCCGAGGTCGGCCAGTATCCGGTCTTCCTGGGGCTTGTCCAGGGTGAGGGCGGAGAACAGCCCGCCCGGGATCTGATTGTCGGCGTCAAGGGTGTCGCCGATCTGGGGCAGGACGAGCACCACCCCCAGCCACAGGCCGAGAGCAACAACGAGGCCGTTGGAGGCCACCCGCGTCCGGGACGTGATCATGGCGCCCAGGCAGTAGAAGGCCAGCAGGTAGAACACCGACGCCAGATAGGCCAGCAGGAGCTTCACGACCTGGCCGCCGCCGACCCAGTCGTGGCCTATGAGGCCGAGGCACAGGACTGCGGCCGCGGCGGTGACGGTGACCAGAGTGGAGATCAGCCCCAGCGCCCCGAGGACGCTGCCGGCCGCCAGCTCGCCCGAGGTGACAGGCCTCGACCGGATCAGCGACAGCGTGCGGTTCGCCCGCTCCCTCGACACGCTCAGGTACCCGAGGGCGATGGCAAGGACGGCGCCGATGATCTCCAGGTACTCCAGCGCCCCTCGCAGCAGGGAGAGCAGGGCCAGGGGCGATGGGGCGAGGCGCTGGATGCCACCGGCGGACGCAGCATCCACGTAGGCCTGATAGTCGGCCAGCTTGCTGGCGTACTCGACAGCGGCGACGTAGACCGACGCCACGGTCACCAGCACGAGGATGCCGACCAGGGCGATCAGGACCCTGCTGCGGACCGCGGCCCGGTATTCGTGACGGGCGATGGCCAGCACTCGACGGCGTGACTCACTCATCAGCACCGCTCCTCGAATAGTCATGCCGCCGGGTGAGACCGCCGGCCAGGGCCGTCAGGGCCGCCAAGGTCAGGGCGATCGGTGCCACCCGCAAGACGGTGCGCAGCGTCGCCTCGGCCGGGGCCGTGCCGAGGATGCGGGCGCCCGCCTCCTTGTACTGCTCGCTCACCGACAAAGGTCGCCCTCGAGCGGTGATGTCGAAGAACCTCTGCGAGGTGCTCACCGGGTCCGTCACGGGGTTGAGCGATGCGGTGGGCCGCAGGCCGGAGGTGAACTGAGGGACAACGAAGGTCAGCACCAGCCAGAACCCCAGCGCTCCCAGCAGGGCGAGGGACCGTCGTCGGGTCACCAGGACCGCCACCATGCCGATCAGGGCGAAGAGCATCAGGTACAGCCACGACAGGGCGTAGAACAGTCCCAACCGGCCCAGGCTCCCCGCCGAGGGCACCGCGGCATTGGCGATGAAAAGCGATCCTGCGCTGAGGGCAAGACTGGCGCCGAGAACGGCGGCGAGCACAGCGGCGGCGGCGAGCACCTTGCCCCACAGGTACGACATCCGCGACACGGCCCGGGAGAAGATGAGCCGGCCCTGGCCCCCGGCCTGGTCCTCGGCCAGCATCACATGCCCCAGTACCAAGGCCAGCAGGGCTCCCACCAGGGGGATGTAGATGGCCATGTTCGACAGCAGTGACAGGGGCGGCCTGAGCCCAACGGGGTTGGGCGGGACGGGCTTGCCGGCCGCAGTCAGGATCTGGACGGCCTCGTCGTAGACCCGCACAATCGTGCGCCGGCTCGACCAGCCGATGAGTCCGGCCAGCGCGGTCAAGGCCAGCATC
>JANMRJ010000953.1:0-3120 GCA_031370985.1 Acidimicrobiales bacterium | reverse complement strand
GCGGCGGCATCGGCGGACGCTGGGGGCTTGGGAGCGCTCGGCTCGGGTGCCGCCGTGGCCGGCAGGCCGGCACTGATCAGGCCCAATGCGACGAGGAGAGCCGCGGTACCGGCCCGAAGTCGCACCCGTTCCAGCGGCTTGCTGTAGTGGTTCACGATTGGCCTTCCTGGCTGGGCACCCGTGTGCGCCTCCGCCGCGCCTCGGCCAATCACCGACCGACCCGCTCGTAGAGCTATCGGTTGGGCGTCGCTCACACTTGAGGAGGAATCACTCTTGGCCGCGGCGACGGGCCTCAAGATCGACGTGGAGCTGAACAGGGGCACGAGAGAGCCCGTGAGCCCGGCGGCGAAAGACCCTCGGCCCTCGCCGTCAGGAGAATCCGCTCGCTTCTGGAGGACCTGTCTTTGGCCCTCTCAGCGCCTCCGGATGGAGGGGAGCCGGGCAAATGTGGGTTTCAGCCTTATCTTGGCTGTACCCCCACTACGCCGCCGGCGACCGCATCGTCACCCTGGCCCCAGGAGCACGGGGCCAGCTGGTGACCAGCGAGCGGGGGAGCGTCCTCGCCGTCGACGCCGAAGCCCGCACCCTCACCGCGGCCATGGACGACGGCCGCACCCAGGCTTTCGAGACCGAGGACATCGGAGCCGATCGTCTGGCCCACGGCTACGCCGTCACCGTCCACCGCAGCCAGGGCCTCACCGTGGACGCCACCCACGCCCTGGAGGACGGCGGGGGCCGGGAGCTGGCCTATGTCCGTAACAGCCGGGCCCGAGGCACCACCACCCTCTACACCGTGGCCGACGACATCGAGATGGCCGCCGAAGACCTGCGCAGGAGCTGGTCGAACGAGACCCGCCAGCGCTGGGCCATCGACCGAGCGCCATCAGACCCACGCAGCATCAGCCCGGCCGAACCCGCTCCCCCCGCTGTGCGCATGGCGCGTCTGGCAACCGAGCACGAGGCCCTGCGCGCCCTCATCCCTCCCAACCCCGAACGAGAGCACCGAGACGCCGAGCGCCACCGTGACAACCTCCGTCACCGTCTCGTTGCCCTCGATCGCGAGCAGACCGACTCGGCCTGGGACGGGACCCCCGTCGGCGATGCCCTACGGGCGTGGCAGAAGGTCTTCTACGAGCACAACGCCGCCGATCGCCACGCCCATGACGCCCCCCTGCTCCGCCGTCCCGGCTTCGCCCGACAGGCACGAGAACTGGCGAGACAAGAAGCACCCCTCGAAGCCGCCTACCGAGCCCTGGCTGTCCCCGAGCGGGCCCGCCTGGTCCCCGAGATCGAACGGGCCGAAGAGACGACCAACATTCTCGACGCCCAGGTCCGGGCCCACCGCCGGTTCCTGCACATCGACCACCCTGAGGTCCCCAAGCGACTGAGTTGGCTGGAACGGGAGATGGACACCCTAGCCGGCGACCTCTCCGCCAAACGCATGGGCCTGGAGAGCGCCATCGGCGCCGACTGGGCACGCGACGACCCCTCATGGGCGCCCACCACCGCCGAGCTGATGAGTAGATCGTTCCCGAAGCCCCTCGACCTCAGTCGGGACAGGTCCACCCCCTACCAGGCCCAGTGCTCGGGTCGATGCCACCACGGGCAAACTGGCGGGGCCGTCGGGGCGGTGACCATCCCCGATGGAGGACCGAATGTTCCTCATCGACGGGTGGGACCGGCACTTGGCACGCCAGAGGGTCCCGCCGCCGCCGCGATCGCCCGTTCGAGGGCCGGAGGGGAGGCTGAAGTGCCGACACCGTCTGAACTCGGCACTCATCGGGGCTCCTACCTTGCCCCTGGTGACGGCGACCCGAGCATCAGGCCGACATGGAGCGCCTCATCTCCGAACTGGTCGATGACGCCAACGAACTGGTGTGGGCGGCCGAGGACCTCGACCTCAACGACACCCAGGCCGCAGCCGTGGCCCTGTTGGCCCTCGTCGCCGGCCAGGGACGTCGAGGCCCCGGTCAGTGGCACATCGCCCAGCGCACCGCCCCTGACCGGGTCATCTCCACCGTCGATCCCGAGTCCCGCCACGCCCACAAGATCGCCCACTCCTACCGGGACGGCTTCAAGGCCCATGTGGCCGTCGAGCCCGAGACCGGCCTGGTCACCGACTGCAACGTCACGGCCGGGACCACCTCCGACGCCGCTGCGGCGCCCGACCTCATCGACCGCGAGCCCGAGGGAACCGAGGTGCTGGGCGACTCCGCCTATGGCTCGGGTGAGCTCCGGGACCACCTGGACAAGGACGGGAAGGTCGCCGTCATCAAGCCGCCGCCCCTGCGCCTGGCCGTGCCCGGCGGCTTCGACCTCAACGACTTCGACATCGACGAGGAGGCCGCCACCGTCACCTGCCCGGCCGGCGTCGTCATCACCCTCACCGCCAAGCGCCGGGCCAGCTTCGGGGCCAACTGCAAGACCTGTCCGCTGCGCCCGCAGTGCACGACGGCCAAGGCCGGCCGTGTCATCGTCCTGCACCCCCATCACCGCCATCTCGTCGCCGCCCGGGCCCCAGGCCAAGACCACCGAGTTCGACAGCGTCTACCGGCGCTGGCGACCGATGGTGGAACGCAGCCTGGCCTGGCTCACAAGGGGCATGAACCGCAAGCTCCGCTACCGGGGCGTGGAGCGGAACCAGCTCTGGTGGTCCCACCGCTGTGCGGCCGTCAACCTGCAGCGCCTGATCACCCTCGGGCTCACCGCCGGTGCCGACGGGACCTCGGCCATCGCCTGAGGAGGTCCCGGCGGTCGTGATGTCGGCGGTGAGGACCACGCGAGCGACGCTCGGAGCCGCCATCCCAACAATGTCGGGAACGCACGCATCGTCATCGACGTGGTGGTGCAGGGCGCCAGTTGTCCCGACTGGGCCAGCTCGGCGGTTTTAGCCAGCCGGGATCAGCGTTGCTCAGCAGGCTCCTAGAAGTACCTCGTCGAGTCCTCGAGCGAACCCCTGACCCTCGCTCCTGTGCGTTATCGGGGGTCAGGAACGGTTCGAGTTGACCGACCCCGATAACGAGCCCGGCTGATCGGCGACCCTCGCTCGATGGCTCGTGCCGATGCTGTCGACCCAGGCCGCTATGCGCAAAGGTCGGCCGCCATCAATCTAAGGCGCTG
>JANMRJ010000878.1:0-5848 GCA_031370985.1 Acidimicrobiales bacterium | reverse complement strand
CGGTGTTCCTGCCCGAGCGCAACGGCGGCGACCTCGACGACGTACCCGAGGCCGTGCGCGAGCGCATGACGTTCCATCTGGTCCGCGACGTCGCCGACCTGCTCGAGCTGGCGCTTGAGCCAGCGGTGGCGGTGCCGATCGAGGAGGCGGCTGCGGCCGCGTAGGGCCCTCGTCGGCCGGGTAACGTCGGAGGCCTTCGGCAAATCAACAGAACATGAGGGAGATTCGGCGTCACGCGGGCGATCTTGACGTACGTGCGATGGTCGAACGGCGGCAGACGAGCGGTCGGATGGTCCCGTCGGTGATGGCGCTGGTCCTGGCCGTAGTCGGGATCCAGTGCCGTGCCGGCGGCGGGGGTGATGGCGATCAGGTCCGGCGGGATCCCCCCGACCTCGGCGGTGGCCGTGGCGACGACGACCCCGGTGCCCGCCACGACAATCCCGCCCGGCCAAGGTCGCGGCCCCTGCGACGTTCGTGGCGCTGACCGCCGACGGGATTGGACGGCGACGCTCCTGTTCGCCTGGCTCCCGCCGGCCGGCACCGGGAGGCGGCGTGGTGAACCGACGAACCACTTCTCTGGATTTCTCTGTACTTAGCGATGATGCCACGACGCGGCGACGGTAAGGCCGGGGCTTCAGTTCTGACGCCCAGTGCTCGGACCCCTGTCACCAGCCGCAAGGTAGCGGCCGGCGCCTCGAGTGGACTACGGCGACCATGTGTGGCCGAGAAACGCGCCTGGGCCCGGGGGCATGGTAGTTGAGGCGTTACCACTGGGAGTCTTGCGACCAATCCCTCAAGTGGTGACCTGTCTATGCCGATACCTATGCCAAGAAAACAGGCGGCTGCATTCTTCGGCGTGACCGGAATTGTGGCGGACCACGGGCCCACGGCCCGCGGAGAGGACGGTCAGGAGGGCGAACACCGGCATTGGCAGGCTCCAGGGGCGAGCGCGAGGGCGTTCCGTCTCGTTCAGGGCCTGCATCACCGTGGCCATTGGTGGTGGCCGTCATGGCCGGCCCGTTGCAGCTGGGGACCGGAGCGGCAGCCGCCCAGACGGCGCCCAGTTCGCCGGCATCGACGCCTTCGTCATTCCCACCCGTCGACCCCAAGGGCCCGAGCGGCAAGGCTCCGCCCGAGGTGGAGGTCCCGAATCCGGACGTGGCCGCCGTTGGGAAGCCCTCCGTACCCCCTGCCACCAAGCCCGGCGAGGAGCTCCTCGATCGTCGGACCGTGAAGTCCAAGACCTTCGCCACCGACAAGCCGGGCGAGCTGCGCACGGAATTCTACGATGCGCCGGTCAACTTCAAGGACCCACAGGGGCGTTGGTTCGCCATCGACGACACCCTGGGCGCCTCCAAGGACGGACGCCGCGGCAACGCCGCCAACGTCTTCGACCTGTCGGTGGCCGACAGCTCCACCGACAAAGCGGTCGCCCGCCTGGCCATCGACGACAAGCACTCGGTGGGCTTCGCCCTCGACGGTGCCGCCAAGGTGAAGGGCAAGGCCGACCAGCGCAGCGTCACCTACCCCAAGGTGCACAAGGACACCGACATGCGCCTCACCTCCCGGCCCACAGGCGTGAAAGAAGACCTGGTGCTGGCCTCCGGGGCCGCCCCCGACCGCTTCGTGTTCCCTCTGGAGCTCAAGGGCCTCACCGCCTCGCTGAACGAGACCGGCGATGTCGTCTACCGGGACGAGGCAGGAGTGGAGCGGGCCCGTACCCCCCACGGCTTCATGACCGACGCCAACATCGACCCCCGCTCCGGCGAGGCACCCATGTCCCTCGGCGTCGCCTACGCCCTGATCCCCTCGGACAAGGGAACCGCCCTGGAGGTCCGCCTGGACCGGGCCTGGCTCGACGACCCGGCCCGGGCCTGGCCGGTCACCGTGGATCCCCAGCTGGTGGCCTGGGCCGGCAACGACGACACCTACGTCATGTCCGGGTTCCACCGGGACAACTCCTATGACGCCGAGCTGAAGGTGGGCACCTACGACGGCGGCTCCCACGTGGGGCGCTCCTACATCCACTTCGACACCGCGGCGCTGGCCGGGGCCGGCATCTCCTCGGCCGACCTCAAGGTGGCCGAGCGGTGGTCGTGGAACTGCGCCGCCGCCTGGCCCGGCCTCTACCGGGTGACCCAGGGCTGGGACGGCCGGACCATGATGGACTTCCCCGGGGCCGCCTTCGACCCCAACCCCATGCCGGTGGCCTCGGTGGAGGGCTCCTGTCCCAACCGCACCGTGCACTACAACGTGGCCGCCGCGGCCGGCTATTGGGCGGCCAACGGGCCATCCAGCGGGCTCGGGGTCATGCTGGGGACCAACGAGGGCGACAACAACGCCTGGAAGAAGTTCGCCAGCACCGAAGCCGGGCTGCCGGCCATGCTCGAGGTCTGGTACACCCCGCCCAA
The DNA here is from genome assembly GCA_031370985.1 of Acidimicrobiales bacterium. Lineage (GTDB taxonomy): Bacteria > Actinomycetota > Acidimicrobiia > Acidimicrobiales > AC-14 > CADCTB01. The sequence continues at coordinate 3,437 of JANMRJ010000878.1, read as the reverse complement.
CCGCCCGCCGTACCTGGCCAGCGGGGTGACTCCCGCCAACGGCTCGGTGTTCGGAACCGCGACCACCTCGGTCTCAGCCGTCTACAGCGACCCCGACGGCGGCTCCGGGTACCTGGCTTTCGGGGTGTGGAACTATCAGAACCAACTCGTGTGGTCCCAGTGGAGCGGAGCGCTGTGTTCGGGGTGCCGGGCCACGCTCAACGTCCCCGCTCAGCCTGACAACTGGTACCAGGTCATGGTCATCGGCCACGACGGCGCCCAGTACTCCGGCGGCAATGCCGCTCCCACCTGGTCTTCACCGCAGTGGTACTTCCTCGACACCCTCCCTCCGGCGGCCAGCGAGCTCACCCCCGTCAACGGCGCCAGTGGGCCCTCGCCGACTCAGGTCAGCGCCCGCTACTCCGAGCCCTACGGGTTCACGGGATACATGTACTTCTGGCTGTACACCACGGGCGGGACCAGGATCGTCGAGAACTGGAGTGCGATCACCAACTCCGGCGCAGTGGCCGGCCTTGCCATCCCGAACCTCGCCCCCGGTACCTACAACCTGTGGGCGATGCCGTGGGACACCCGCCAGACCGGGCCACAGATCGGCCCGAACACCTTCACGGTGGGCAGTCCAACCACGACCACGACGGCGGCTCCCACCACGACCACGACGGTGGCTCCCAACACGACGACGGTCCCGTCGACCACGACCACCACGGTGCCAGCGACCACGACGACGGTGGGCCCGACCACTACGACAACTGTCCCGGGCCCGGCACCTGAAGTGCCCACGGCGTTGATGCCGGCGATGAACACGACCATCGCCGCCCCGATCACGGCCTCGGCCCGGTACTCCGAGCCAAACAACTCATCAGGCACGGTTCTCTTCAGCCTGTACAACAGTGCTACGGGGGCGCTAGCCGCGGAGGAGCGGAGTACGGCGGTCTGCTCGGGCTGCACGGCATCCGCACAGCTCGCCACGGTTGGAGATGGTGTGTACACCCTCTATGCAACCGCTTCTAGTGGGAACCGATCCTCCGGCAGATCGGGCCCAAATACCCTCTACGTGCCCAAAGTGACCTCAACCATCACCGTCGCTGAATCGGGATTCTCAGAGTCGGGCACGGCGAGCGGCTCGTCTTTCCAGCCGAGCACGTCCTATGACATCTACTTTACCAACCCTGATGGGTCGCACGACTTCCTCCGGTCGGTCGTCACCGACACCTCGGGAATCTTCAATAACGCAACTATCAATCTTTCGACGGTTGGTGCACCGACCTCAGGTGGAAGCTCCACCGGCTATATACATGTCTATGTGGCCAATACAGGAACGGCCCCTCAGTACTGTGTTGCGACCGCTAGCGTATCGACATTCTCCGAGACCGCGGACGAGACACTCGACGAGTCTCTAACGTCTCCAGGCACGGTGACCGTGACCGGGGCCGAGCTCGAAACCAAGCGGCGCGAGTTTGAGAGCACCACGAGGCCCAACTATTGGAAGGCGAAAGCACAGAACAGCCCCGAAGGATACTCAGAGGCCGACCTAGTGAGGATGCGAGCTGGTAGGGCACCAGTCGGGGCCGACGGCTTCCCCATGGAACTGCATCACATCCAGCCTCTGAGTCGCGGTGGCTCGAACGAGACCTCAAACCTTCAGGAGATGACCCGGACCGACCATCGGCTTGGAGGAAACTATCGTGTCAATCATTCTTGAGCTTGAGGTGGCAGTATGACCTACGAAGAACTTCGAGAGCGATTGAACTCTGATGCAAATGTCGAACGCGGGACCGGCGTCGCGATAGATGAGGTCGACCACGCAGAACGTCTTCTTGACGTGGTCTTTGGTAGTAGTTACCGATCCTTTCTCATTGACTTCGGGTGGGTAAGTGTCGGATCCATCGAGCTTTATGGACTTGGAGCCGATATCCCTCCCTACCTCGATGTAGTCAAGGAAACGCTGTGGGAGCGCATCGAAGCTGGCAGGCCCTTACCACACCACCTCATCCCAATTGTGAACACTGGAGGGGGGGATCATTATTGCCTCGACAGCTCAAGGGTTATCGCTGGCGAGTGCCCGATCGTCTTTTACGACCACGAACTGGACGCCAGTCAGGAACCTTCGACCGTCGCGGCGGACTTCGCAACGTGGCTCGCTGAGAAGGTCCTCTCCTAGACCTGACCGACCGACGCCGCTGGCAGCCGGTGCACGACGAGGGCACGGCGGCGGAGCAACAGCCACGAGGGCCCGCGGCTCAAGCGACACGGCTTCGCCCGGGCCATTTGCGACGCCGTCGAGCGGGAAGGCACTGCGGGAACGCGGCCTACCCGGGCGGACCCGCCTCGCTCCCTAACATCCAAAGCCGATACGACGGCAGGCGAGTGCTGGGCAGTCCGTGGGACCCCTCGGTGACCCGTCAGCGGACGCGGTCGTGGCGGCGCCGCTGGTCCGCCTCCGGCCCCGCCTGCTGTGCTTCTATTTTGGCTGTGCCAATCCCCAGTCCCTCGTGCTGTTGAGTGGGAGACAACGAAGCCGTCCCGAGGGTTGGCCGAGTCGTGCACGACGACGATGACCCAGTGCCCTGGCTGGTGCGCGATGGCTCCGGCCGCAACATTGAGTCGATCAGCCAGTTCCTGCGTGAGCTGGTCGCGAGCGACAGCAGTCCTCTCACCGTCTACAGCTACGCCAATGACCTCCTGCGCTGGTTCCGATTCCTCTGGGCCTGCCGTGCCGAGTGGGACCAGGCGACCAGGGACCATACGCGGGACTTCATGCTGTGGATGCGGGAATCGCCGACTCCTCAGCGACGCCGCGGGTCCGACGCTCCGCCTGCCGGATCCGTCAACCCCCGGACGGGCAAGTCCTACCTGGCGGCCCGCTACGCGCCGAGGTCGATCAACCATGCCATGTCGGTCGTCCGCAAGTTCTATGAGTTCCATCGCGACGAGGGGCGTGGGCCCCTCCTGAATCCGGTCCCCGAGTCGCGAGGGGGCCGGACCCGGCGCAACGCCCATCACAACCCCTTGGAGCCGTTCGCTCCTCACCGGCGAGGCCCATACCGCCAGAAGGTCCCGGAGGAGTCGCCGAGGGGCATTCCCGACGCCCTCTTCGACGAGCTCTTCGCAGCGATGACCTCCAACCGCGACAGGGCGCTTCTCGCGCTCTACGTCTCCAGCGGCGCCCGAGCCTCCGAACTGCTCGGGCTGTGCGGTGGCGACGTGCACTGGGGCGAGCACATGATCACCGTCGTCAGCAAGGGCAGCCGCCTGCGCGAGCGAGTTCCGGCATCGCCGGACGCCTTCGTGTGGCTCGCCCTTTACCTCGACGAAGGCTTCCAGCGGGCGGCTGGGGAGCCGCTGTGGTGGACCCTGCGCGCACCGGCTCGGGACAGCCCCTGACCTACGGGGCGGCGAGAGCCATGTTGAACCGGGCGAACGCAAAGCTCGGCACC
>JANMRJ010000926.1:0-1813 GCA_031370985.1 Acidimicrobiales bacterium | reverse complement strand
CGGGGGTCTCCGCCGCTTCGGGCGTCTCGGCGGGTTCGGGGGTCTCGGCCGCTTCGGGCGTCTCGGCGGGTTCGGGGGTCTCGGCCGCTTCGGGCGTCTCGGCAGGCTCGGGCGTCTCGGCAGGTTCGGGAGCGCCCGCGGCCTCGACCGTCGTCGTGTTGAGCGCCGCAGGGGCCGTCCGCGCGCCGGTCTGGTTCAAGCCGCTGGCCGCAACGACCGCGCCGCCCGCCAGGAACAGCGTCACGATGCCGACCCCAAGGCTGCGCAGCCAGCGTGGTTCCATTCGCATGTGTTCGACTCCGTCTCGCTTAGGCTCGATCGGGTGATCGTCCGATACTGGTCTTAGGCCCGAAGCATGCCCCAGGTTTCAGCCCGGTGCGAGGTACCTTGGTACCGTCCAGTGGATACGTTCGTTCAGGGCGTGTGCGGATGACCGCTCGGTATCGGTGGCGCCAATCCAGGAGGTGGGCCCTGCGCATTCTCGTGGTCGAGGACGAGGCGGCGATCTCGGAGGCCATCCGCGGCAGTCTCGCGGCCGACGGCCATGCGGTCGACATCGTTGCCGACGGTGACGAGGCCCTCGCCTGGGCAGCGGCCTATCCGTACGAGCTCGTGATCCTCGACGTGGTCCTGCCCGGGCTGGACGGCTTCGCGGTGTGCGCGGCACTCCGTGAGCGTGGCTTCAACTGGCCGATCCTCATGCTCACCGCGCTCGACGCCGTTTCGGATCGGGTGTCCGGCCTCGACAGCGGCGCGGACGATTACCTCGCCAAGCCCTTCGCCATGGCCGAGCTCAGGGCGCGCGTCCGGGCGCTTCGGCGGCGCATGGTCGACGATCGGGCTCCCCGGATCACCGTCGACGATCTCGAGCTTGACCCATCGACGCTGGGCGTGACGCGAGGCGGTCGCCAGATCCGCCTGACCACGCGGGAGTTTGCCCTGCTCGAGCTCCTCGCCAGCCATCCCGGCCAGATCTTCCCGCAGGACCGCCTCATCGACGCCCTGTGGGACGCCGACTTCGCCTCGGAGTCCAACATCGTCGAGGTCTACGTCAGGAGCCTCCGCCGCAAGATCGACGACGGCCGTCGCGACGGCATCATCGAGACCGTCCGCGGATCCGGCTATCGGCTCCGCGCGGCCGGCGACCCCGGATCCGGCCCGGCATCCGAGGCCGGCCGCCTCCCCGCCTGATGTTTGGACGTGCCCGCTGGCGGCTCACCCTCCTCTATATCGCGCTGTTCGCGATCGTCCTGGGCGTCTTCTCGGCGGTCTTCTACGTCGGCTTTGCGACCGTGCTCGCGCCAACCTTCGACGTCGGGCCGGAGCTGAGCAATGAGCAGGCCGCCGCGGCCGCCTACCAGGCGACGATCGAGCGAATCGGGGTGGCACTCGTCGTGGCCTACGTGGTCATGGTCGCTGTCGTCGGCCTGGCTGCCTGGGCGCTCGCGTCGCGGACGCTCCGGCCGATCCGGGAGGCACATATCCGCCAGCGCCGATTCGTCGCCGATGCCTCGCACGAAGTCCGAACGCCGCTCGCAGCCATCCGGGCCACCGCCGAGGAGGCAATGAACCGAGACGCGTCCGCGGAGGAGTTGCAGGCAGCGCTCGCCGGAATCGTGGTCTCGGCCGAGCGCCTCTCGCGGCTGACGAACGACCTGTTGCTCCTTGCCAGGACCGACGAACGGCTGATCGACCGGCGGCCGCCGGAGACGATCGACCTGTCGGTCCTGACCGCCGAGGCGCTCGAGGAGTTCGCCGGAGCGAACCCCGATGCTCTTCGATTCAGGCTTGGTCTGGAGGCCGACCTTCTGGT
>JANMRJ010000916.1:0-7917 GCA_031370985.1 Acidimicrobiales bacterium | reverse complement strand
GACCCACCCGCCGAGCACCCGGCCGTAGCCGCTACCGGCGCGAGCGCCGGGGAACCGGTCGACCTGGGGGATGACGCGATCGTCGTTGCCCCGCGGTCAGGAAGGCAACGAGCGCCGGGGCCGGCGGCCGTCGTCACGGGTGTGCCAGGTGGAGCCGCCCCCGCCCTCCGCCGAGTCCAAACTGCCAGGATGCAGGTGATGTGGGCCCAGAGGACGTGGACACAGCGCGACGCCGCCGTCGTGTGGCACGGGTTCACCGACATGGCGGCCTACCTCGACCACTGCCCGGTGGTCGTCGAGCGGGCCGAGGGCCACGAGCTGATCGACACCGAGGGCCGGCGGTACCTCGACGCCATCTCCTCGGTGTGGCTGAACACGATGGGCCACCGGGTGCCCGAGCTCGACCAGGCCATCCGTGACCAGCTCGACCTCGTGGCCCACACCACCATGCTGGGCAACGGGAACCGGGTGGTCGTCGAGCTGGCCGAGGCGCTGGCCGAGGTCGTGCCCGTCGCCGGCCCCCACTTCATGTTCGCCTCCGACGGTGCATCCGCGGTCGAAATCGCCCTCAAGCTGGCGTTCCAGTTCTGGGCCCTCCAGGGCGTGCGCGGGCGGACGAGCTACCTGGCCTTCGGCGGCGCCTACCACGGCGACACCATCGGGGGCATGTCGCTGGGCGCCGACGACGGGTTCGGCGCCGCCCTCTTCGACCCGCTGCGCTTCCCGGTCGTCCGGGCGCCGGGGTACGCCGACCCGACCTGCTTCGAGGAGGCGTGCCGGCTGGTGGACGCCCACGCCGGCCGGCTGGCCGCGGTGGTCGTCGAACCGCTCGTGCAGGGGGCGGCGGGCATGCAGGTGGCCCCGGCCGAGGGGTACGAGGCGCTGGCCGACGCCTGCCGGGCCGCCGACGTGCTGCTCATCCACGACGAGGTGGCGGTCGGCTTCGGGCGCACGGGCACGCTGTTCGCCACTGAACAACTGGGCCGGCGGGCCCGCCCCGACCTGCTCTGCCTCGGGAAGGGTCTCACCGGCGGCTACTTGCCCATGGCCGTCACCGTGGCCAGCGCCCGGGTCTTCGCCGCCTTCGCCGGCACCCCGTTCGCCCACGGTCACTCCTACGGCGGGAACGCCCTGGCCGCCGCGGTCGCCCTGCGCCACCTGCGGCTCCTCGCCGAGCGCGACGTGCTGGCCAACGTCAACGCCCGGTCCGCCCAGCTCGAGGGGCTGCTCCGCGAGCGGGTGGCGCCCCTTCCCGGCGTCGGCGGCATCCGGGGGCGGGGGCTCATGTGCGGGGTCGACGTGGCCGCCGGCACCGGTCGGGCGGTGTGCGACCGGGCCGTCGGGGCCGGCGTGCTGCTGCGGCCGATCGGCGACACGGTGATCATCGTCCCGCCGCTCACCATCACCGCGGCCGAGATCGAGCGCATCGTCGATGTGCTGGCCGGGGCCCTGCTGGCGGGGGGGAAGGGGTGACCGGTGCCGGCCTGGGCTGAGCGGGTCGCTGCCGAGTGCCGGGCCGTCGAGGCGGCCGGCCAGTGGCGGCGGATCCGCGTGCACGACGAGGGCATGGTGTCGTTCGCGTCCAACGATTACCTGGGCCTGTCCCGCCACCTGGCCGTCATCGGCGCCGCCCACACCGCCCTCGACCGGTGGGGCGCCGGCGCCGGCGCCGCCCGCCTCGCCGCCGGGTCGCGGCCGGTCCACACCGAGCTCGAGGACACGCTGGCGGCCTGGAAGGGCGAGCCCGCGGCCCTGCTGTTCCCCACCGGCTACGCCGCCAACCTCGGCGTGCTGGCCACACTGGGCGGGGCCGGCGTGCGCATCCTGTCCGACGAGCGCAACCACGCCTCGATCGTCGACGGCTGCCGCCTGTCCCGGGCCGAGGTCTGCGTCTACCCCCACGGCGACATCGACCGAGTCGATGACCTGCTGCGATCGGCGCCGGGGCCGGCGCTCGTCGTCACCGACACCGTCTTTTCCATGGACGGCGACGTGGCGCCCGTCGCTGCCCTGGCCGAGCGCTGCGCCCACTACGGCGCGCTGCTCGTGCTCGACGAGGCCCACGCCGTCCTCGGCCCCGACCCCGACCTGGCCGGCGTCGACCACCTCCGGGTGGGCACGCTCTCGAAGTACCTCGGGTCGCTGGGTGGGTTCGTCGCCGGCCCTCGCCCGTACATCGACCTCCTGGTCAACCGAGCCCGGCCGTTCGTCTTCACGACGGCCTCGTCGCCGGCCGACGCCGCCGCCGGCCTGGCCGCGGTGGGCGTCCTCCGGTCGGCCGAGGGAACGGAACTGGTCGATCGGCTGCGGGCCAACGTCAAGATCGTCGCTCCCGGCCACCCCTCCCCTATCGTTGCCATCGTGATCGGCGCGGAGGCCGCGGCCATGGCCGCGTCGGCCGCGCTGGCCGACCGGGGGCTCCTGGTGCCGGCCATCCGCCCGCCGACCGTCGGCCCCGGCACGTCCCGGCTCCGCGTCTCCTTGTCCTCCGCCCACACGCCGGCGCAGGTCCAGGCCCTGCTCGAGGGCCTCGAGGCGGTCGGGCATGCGTCCTGAGCGACTGGTCGTCATGCTGGGCACCGACACTGGCGTCGGCAAGACGTGGGTGGCGGCGCAGGTGCTGGCCCGCCTCCGCACCGCCGGCGTCTCGGTCGCGGCCCGCAAGCCGGTCCAGTCGTTTGGCCCCTGCGACGACGAGACCGACGCCGACGTGCTGGCCCGCGCCAGCGGCGAGACATCGGCGCAGGTGTGCCCGCCGAACCACTCCTACAGGATCGCCATGGCGCCGCCCATCGCCGCCGCGTTCCTCGGCATCGACCCGCCGGCGCTGGCCGACCTCGTCGCCGGCCTCGACTGGCCGGCGACGCCGGTGCGTGTCGGCGTGGTCGAGACGGTGGGCGGGCCCCGCTCCCCGGTGGCCGGCGACGGCGACAGCGCCGCCCTCGCCGCCGCGGTCGCCCCGGATGTCGCGGTGCTCGTGGCGCGGGCCGGGCTCGGCGCCATCAACGCCGTGCGCCTCTGCGCTCCGGCGATGCCGCATCCCTTCGTCGTGTACCTCAACCACTTCGACGGCGGCGACCTCCACGACCGCAACCGGCGCTGGCTCCAGGCCGACGGCTACGACGTGGTGGTCGACATCACGGAGTTGACCCGGAGGGTCGCCAGATCACGGAGTTGACCCGGACGGTCGCCGGGGGCGTACCGCGAAAAAGCCGCCGGCAGGGCCGGCGGCTCGGTAAGGGTCGAACCCCTAGATCACTCGGACGTTTTGTGCTTCCTCGCCCTTTCGACCGGGGGCGACGTCGAACTCGACCCGCTGACCCTCATCGAGCGACTTGTAACCGGAGCCCTGGATGTTGGAGTAGTGAACGAAGACGTCGTCGCCCTGCTCGCGCGAGATGAAGCCGAAGCCCTTTTCTGCGTTGAAGAACTTGACGGTACCTGTTGCCACGAGAAACTCTTTTCTTTCAGATCAGCCCCCCACCTGAGGAGCTGTACACAGCCTAGGCCGATTGCTGGGCCGAATGTGCACCGACGCCATCAGGATGGGGCGCGGGTGAACTCGGGCGCCGGCATGGTGGTGCATGCGGCCTGACCGGCCACGATCGTCAGCGTGTACGAACGACCCGCCTGGAAGAAGGAGCCGGCGTCGCTCGCCTTGCAGGTCGTGTCGTCCGCGGCGTGCACTTCGATCGTGTCGGTCGGCCTCGGGGTCACCTGCACCGGCCCGGCTGGCTTGCCCCTCTCCACCGTCACCGGGTCGCCCCCGTTGACCGTCACAACCATGGCGTTGGGGTGGTCGTTGACGATGCTCAGCGAGGCCCGAGCCGGGATCGTGGTCGATGTCGTCGAGGTCGAGGTGCTCGTCGTGGTCGGAACGGTCGTGGTCGTCGGTGGTCTCGTGGTGGACGTGGTCGTCGTCGCCGGCGGGGTGGTGGTCGGCGGGACGGTGGTCGAGGCGATGGCGGCCAGCACGGCGGCGGCGGCCTTCGGCACCGTCGTCGATCGGGCCACGGTCGGCGGCGGCACCGAGGTGGAGGGTCGGACCACGGTGGTGGTGGTGGTCGACGACGCGGGCACATCGATCGTGCTGGTGGAGCCGCCCGCGGCACTCACAAACGCCTCGTCGGAGCGTCCGTTGCGGGCCTCGACCACGCTGGCGGAAATGCCGGCGACGGCCAACAGGAGGGCGGCGACCCACGCCAACCAGCGCGCCGCAGTGGGGAACTCCCGTGCTTCGGTGTCCACTTGCGCCTCCCCGTTCCCGCGTCTTCTCAAGCCTTCTCCGAAGATATCGGCACGTCAGCCTCGGACCTTTAGCGCGGAATACCGAAAAAGTGCCTCGGCCCGCTCGGCGGCGTGATCGACGATGCGCTCGGGATAGCCGGCAGGCAGGCCCCCCGGCAGCTTCCACGGCTCGTGGACCGCGGCGCCGGCCACGCCGGCGAGCTCCGGGACCCAGCGGCGGACGTAGTCGCCCCCGGGGTCGTGCACCTTGGCCTGGGTGACCGGGTTGAAGATGCGGAAGTACGGTGCCGCGTCGGTGCCGGTGCCGGCTACCCACTGCCAACCGTGGCTGTTGGACGCCAGGTCGCCGTCGACGAGGCGCTCCATGAACCACCGGGCACCGCGCGTCCAGTCGATGTGGAGGTCCTTGACGAGGAAGCTGGCGACGATCATTCGCACGCGATTGTGCACCCACGCCTCGCCCAGGAGCTGTCGCATGCCGGCGTCGACCATGGGGAAACCGGTCCGGCCCTCGGTCCAGGCCCGGAACCGCTCATCGACCAGGGGGCCGGCGTCGACCTCCATGGCAGCCATGGCCGGCTGCAGCGCGTGGCGAGCCGACTCCGGTTGGTGCCACAGCACGTCGGCGTAGAACTCCCGCCACGCCAGCTCGCTGCGCAGCTTCTCCTCCGACGCCGACCGGCCGAGGCGGGCCAGGACCGTGCGGGGGTGGATGCAGCCGTACTTGAGGTAGGGCGACAGGCGGGTGGTGGCGTCGGCCCCCGGGTCGTCACGCCGATCGGCGTAGTCGTCGGAGGGGCCGGCGAGAAACTCCTCCAGCCGCGCCAGCGCCGCCGCCTCGCCCGCCGGCGGCAGGGTGGCCCTGATGGGCGGGTCGTCGGGGATCGCCTCGGACCGGACGCCGCCGGCCCACTGCGCCGAAACCGGGTCGGCCGGCGCCGGCCAGCCGTGCGCCCGCCAGGCCCGGGAGTACGGGGTGAACACCTTGAACGGCGTGTCGTCGGCCTTGCGGACCTGCTCGGGGTCGACGGCGTAGGCCGACCCGACTCCCCTCAGCCGGCGGCCATTCGCCTTCAGCGCCCGGCCCACCTCGGTGTCCCGGCGCCGGCCGTAGGGGCCGAAGTCGGCGGTGACGAACGTCAGGCCTGCATCGACTTCGGCCGCCACTGCCGGCACCACGTCGGCCGGGTCCCCCGACCGAACCACAAGCCTGCCCGCCAGCGAGTCGTCGAGCGAGCGCAGGCACCGGAACAGGAAGGCCGCTCGCGGGGCGCCGGCCGGACCGAGCAGGGCTGGGTCGAGCACGAAGAGCGGGACCACAGGGCCGGCATCAGCGGCCGCCACCAGGGCCGGATGGTCGGCGAGGCGCAGGTCACGCCGGAACCAGAGAATCGTGCTCACAGATTCAGACGTATCACGGGAGGGCCCAGTGGGCTCTCATCCCTTGATCGGACGGTGGACGTGCAGGAACGGCCTGCCCGACGGCGCCGATCGGGGAGGAAACGACAATGGAAGCAACTGCCGTACGGTTCGACAGCCCGCGCACGGTGGCCCGGCGGTTCTTCGAGGCCCTCAACGATCACACGGTCGACCAGACCAAGGGTCTCCTGAGCGAGGACCTGGTCGTCCGCGTTTCCGGCGGCAAGCCGGTGCGCGGCAAGGATGCGGTCACCGCCATCCAGGCCTGGTCGGTCGCGTTCCCGGACGCGTACGTCGAGGTCACCGACATCGTGGTGTCGGGGAACACGGTGGTGACGGAGTCGACGTTCACGGGAACCCACCAGGCGGTCCTTCCCGCTCCCGGCCTGGACATCGCCGCGACCGGCCGGCCCGTGGTGCTGCCGAAAGACATCTGCTGGATCAAGCTGAACCGAGGTCTCATCTCCTCGATCACCTTCGTGGTTGACCGACTCGCGCTTCGCGAGCAGCTGACCGGGAACCCTGGGTAGCTCACATCTGGCCGGTTGGGGCAGGCGGGGGTTGCCTCGTTCTGCCTCGACCGGGCAGGTCACTCGTCCCTGCGGGAGAGCGTCGCAGTGCATGCTTGTTGGTCCGGCCTTCCGTGCCGGTCAATCGTCGAGTTTGAGGGCGGAGACAAATGCCTCCTGGGGCACCTCCACCCGGCCGATCGACTTCATCCGCTTCTTGCCTTCCTTCTGCTTGTCGAGGAGCTTGTGCTTGCGGGTGATGTCACCGCCGTAGCACTTGGCGATGACATCCTTGCGCATGGCCTTGACCGTCGTCCGGGCGATGATCCGGCTCCCCATGGCCGCCTGGATGGGCACGTCGTACTGCTGGCGGGGTATCAGCTCCTTGAGCTTCTCGGTCATCTTGCGGCCGTACTCGTCGGCCTTCGACCGATGCAGGATGGCGCTGAACGCATCCGCAGCCACCCCGTTGAGCAGGATGTCGACCTTCACCAGCTCGCTGCGCTCGTAACCCGACAGCTCGTAGTCGAGGCTGGCATAGCCCTTCGTGCGGCTCTTGAGCTGGTCGAAGAAGTCGATGACCACCTCGGCGAGAGGTATCCGGTAAATCAGCTCGACCCGCTCCGGCGACAGGTACTCGAGCTTCTGGAGCTCGCCCCGGCGGTTCTGGCACAGCTCCATGACTGTGCCGGTGTACGACGTCGGGAGTAGGAGGGTGGCCACGAAAATGGGCTCCTCAATGTGGTCCACCTGGTTGGGCGGGGGCATGTTGGAGGGGTTGTCGACCTCGACGACCTTGCCGTTGGTGAGGGTGGCCAGGTACTCCACTGATGGGGCGGTGGCGATGAGGGCCAGGTCGAACTCGCGCTCGAGACGCTCCCGCACGATCTCCATGTGGAGCAGGCCGAGGAAGCCGCACCTGAACCCGAACCCGAGGACGCCGGAGCTCTCGGGCGCGTAGGTGTACGACGAGTCATTGAGGCGCAGCTTCTCCAGGGCGTCGCGCAGGGCGGCGAAGTCGTCGCCCTCGACGGGGTAGAGGCCGCAGAACACCATGGGCTTGGGGTCGTGGTAGCCGACGAGCGCCTCGGTGGCCGGCCGCGACGCCAACGTCACGGTCTCGCCGGAGCGGGCCTCGCCCACGTCCTTCACGCCGGCCACGAGGTAGCCGACCTCACCGGGGCCGAGGTCGGCCAGGGGGGTGGGGGCCGGCGCCCGGGCGCCGATCTCATCCGCGTCGTGGCTGGCGCCGGCCTGCATGAACCGCAGCTTGGCGCCAGTGGTGATCCGGCCGTCCATGACTCGAATGGCGCTGACCACGCCCCGGTACTGGTCGTAGTACGAATCGAAGATGAGGGCGCGGAGGGGGGCGTCGGGGTCGCCCTTCGGTGCCGGGATGCGCTCCATCGCCGCGTCGAGCAGCTCGGGCACGCCCTCGCCGGTCTTGCCGCTGATGCGCAGGACGGTGGACGCGTCGATGCCGAGCACCTTCTCGATCTCCGCCGCCACCCGGTCGGGCTCGGCAAAGGCCAGGTCGATCTTGTTGACCGCGGCGACGATCTCCAGGTCGTGCTCCATGGCCTGGTAGCAGGTGGCCAGGGTCTGGGCCTCGATGCCCTGGGTGGCGTCGACCAGCAGGATGGCGCCCTCGCAGGCGGCCAGCGACCGCGATACCTCGTAGCCGAAGTCGACGTGGCCGGGGGTGTCGATGAGGTGGATCACGAAGTTCTTCCAGCTCAAC
>JANMRJ010000885.1:0-2601 GCA_031370985.1 Acidimicrobiales bacterium | reverse complement strand
GCATCCGCCTCGTCGGCGGGGAGCTCCAGCCTGGCCCACTTCGGGCTCGTTCCGTTCACCACCGCGGCGACCTCGGACGGTCCGATCGAGGTCGTGGTCGAGCGATAATCCGCGACCGCAACGATTGGGATCGCGCCGAGTGGCGGCGGTGTCACCGGCGCGGCCGACGCGGCGGCGACCGCCGAGGGGCGCGGGGACGGCGAGACCGCTGACGAGGATGCCTGGCCAACGGCGGTGCTGGAAGCCGGCGACGTCGCGAGGCTCCCGGACGGGCTCGACCGTGGCTGAAGCCCGAAGGCAGCGACCGTCGCCAGGCTCACCGCGCCGACGACGACCAGTCCGACCCGCACCGGGCCGAGGATTGCCCTCGCGGTGTCCCGCGAACGCCGGGGGGATCCATTTCGCACGCTTCTGCACCTCTGGCGGTCCTGGAGCGGCCCATCGTCGGCGCTGACGATGGCCACCGTCAACAACCGAAGCAGGAGCCGTCGAGGCAGGAGCTGGGATGCGCGGCTGGCAGGGCGGGGGCCTCAGGCTGGGGCCCCGAAGGCCAACTCTCAATATTGGACGCGCTCTGCCGGCTCAATGTTGGACAGTCGCGGCCCCGGCCGTTACAGTCCGCAATCTGATGACCGAGCAGCTCCGTTCCATGTGCGCGTGTCCGTGTCGCCGGCGAGTGTCGGCTGGGTTCGCGCGTGTGGGCGTCGAGGTGACGATCACAGCTCGCTGAGACCAGCCGGCCTCGCAGGTCCAACGTCCTGCGCGAGCCCGTTCCGTCTCGGGTCCCCGGACACCGTTCCGCCACTGAGCGGCCCGCTCGCGCCTCGCCCCCCTCCGAGGTCCGACCCCATGTCCACACCTATCGAGCTGAAGTCGCCGGTCCCCAACTCCGATTCGTCTCTGCCGTCAAGCGCGCCTGAGCGGCGGATCGATCCGCGTGGCCATCGGTTCGGAGCGGCCCTGTCGGCCGTCCTGCTCGCAATCGCATTTCTCCTGCACGCGCCGATCCTCGTTGCATTGATCGCCCTTGCCGTGGGAGTCAGCGCCGGGTTCGGCACCCGGTACTCGATCCTCGGCCGCCCGTGGCCGCTGGTCCGCCGTGCCCTTCGCCTGGGTCCGCCCACCGAGCTCGAGTCGGAGTATCCACCGCGATTCGCCCAGGCCCTGGGCGCCCTCGGCCTGGCGCTCGCGCTGATCCTCTTCGCGCTCGGCGCACAGCCCTGGGCCTGGCTGCCCGTGGCCGCCGTCGGCGCCCTCCAGACGCTGCTTGCCGCGACCGGGTATTGCCTGGGATGCCGGCTCTACTTCCTGCGCTGGTACGTCCCGAGGCTGTTCGACCGGCTCGTCGGCCGATCGACGGCGAGCCCATTGAACCTGTCATCGAGCACCAGGAAATTCTGATGACTCAGCGCGGCGGTGGCGGGGGACTTGCCACCGCCCCCAGGATGGCGTCTCCGAGGCGCACATAGAGCGTCGAGGCGAAGGCCGCTGTCAGGTGGCCAGGATTCCGGAAGACCAGGAACTTGCCGATCACAACCGGGCACGGACTCGACGGACAGACCCACAGCGAAGGGTCGATGAACCCGGAACCCGCCCGCTGGGCCGCACCGCGCTCCTCGTTCAGCCATCCCTCGTTGATCGACCTCGCCACGGGAGTGGCGCAGGCGAGAACGCTCGTTGGGTGCTTGGCCAGACAGACCGGCGGGTCCACCAGCGAAAGCGGCGTATCCCCGATGACGATGACCTTGCCTGCGGCGGCGGTGAGGCGATCGAGGGTGAGCGCCATCCCCGCTCGCCAGGCGCGCGTGCGGTCAGCGCCGACGAGCACGGTCCCGGATGCGTCGACGGCGCTGAACCCGCGGGTTCCCGCCACCAGGACGATCGCCGGGCGTTCTTTTACCAGCCGCGCAATCGCGGCGGCTCGCCATTTCGCGCACTCCGTGTAGACGTTCTTGAGGTTCGAGCTCCAGACCGGCATCGTGGCCGGCGAACAGGCGGACATCGTCAGGTTGAGCAGCCGCCAGCCTTCGCGTTCGGCGACGCGCTCTACGGCCGGGAACCAGGAGAGCGCGTGGCTGTCACCGAACAGCACGATCGTCGTCTTTGACTTCAGGGCCCCGTAGAGGCACGTCCCCGACGACGGGTGGCCGTCTTGCTGCGTGTGGCACCTGTCGAGGTACGGCTGGGGGTAATCCCGCGCGGCAGCTGCGAGTGACGGGCGCAGGCTGGAGGGAACCGGGCCGTCCGGGGTCGCGGGCCGCACGACCGGGTTGGACGTCGGAGCGCGGGACGTCGGAGCGCGGGACGTCGGAGCGACGGAGGCCGGAGCGTCAGTGGGCTGAGCGCCGGAAGCCGGCCCGCTCGTGGGCGACTCCTTCGCCAGGCCAGTCGATGTCTGGGCCTCCCATCCTGCTGCGGCCATGGCCCCGGACTCGAGCCGGACGGCCACCAGCCCGACGGTCGCGATGAGAGCGCCTGCGATCGCCAGAGTGCAGACCCGTCGGCGGCGGGAGGGGCGGCTCATGATGCCGACCGCCGCGTGTGGCGGGCAGGCCCCGAGGTTCCGGGCTCAGCGCCCAAGGCGATCGAGAATGTTCTTGG
>JANMRJ010000884.1:0-4350 GCA_031370985.1 Acidimicrobiales bacterium | reverse complement strand
CTCGTCCCGCACGACGCAGAGGATGACTACGGCCGTATCTACGAGGCCATGCTCACCCTCGCCTGGGTCGGTGCGCGCTACCCGCGGGTGCGCCTTGCCACGAGCGTCATCGTCGTCCCGCAGCGCAACGCGATCGTGCTGGCCAAGGAGCTTGCCAGCCTCGATGCCCTGAGCGGCGGGCGGGTGATCGCCGGGATCGGCGTCGGCTGGAGCGAGGCGGAGTTCGCGAACCTGGGCATGGCCGAGCGGTTCGCGGTCCGCGGCGCGTACGTCGAGGAGACGATCGGACTGTGGCGGCACCTCTGGTCGGGCTCCGGCGAGCCGTTCCCGGGGCGGTTCCACCAGCTGTCCGACTACATCTTCGGCCCGCTCCCTGCCCAGGGCGCCGCGCTGCCGATCTGGATCGGCGGCCGGGCCGAGGCGGCCCTGGTCCGGGCAGGGCGCCTCGCCGACGGCTATCACTCATCGGCGTCGTCGCCCGAGGCGGTCGCGAAGCGGATCCCGGTCATTCGCGCCGCCGCCGAGGCGGCCGGCCGGCCGATGCCGGTGCTGTCAGCCAGGGTCCGGGTCGCGATCGATGAGCCCGCCCGCGCCGCCGAGCCGCGCCCCTACGCGCTGCGTGGCTCGGGCGAGGAGATGGCCGCCGAGATCGCGAAGTTCGCCGACCTCGGGTTCGAGCACATCGCCCTGTTCTTCGAGGTCGAGTCGGTCGATGCGCTGGTCGCCGCGGTCGAGAGGTTCAGCGCCGCGGTCAAGGTTGATGCCTGACCTTCCGCCAACGAGCGACCTGGCGACGCTGTCGCTTCTCGATCCGGACCAGGGCGTCTGCCCGAGCGGCCACCCATGTCGGCTCGACAATCGGGTCGGTGATCGGCGCTGCGCGACGTGCGACTACCGCGGCCTTGCCCTGATCTGCTGGGACCTCTCGATGAACGAGATCGACGACGCGGCTCGCCGAGGTGCCGATCTTCGGGTCGCCGACTGGGCGCGATCCTTCGTGGCCGACAGGAGCTGACTCGAAGGAATCGTCCAACCTCTCAGGTCTGGACGCACGTATCCTGGCGCGATGGCCGAGCAGCTTCCGCCGGGTCTGTATGAGTCCCTCCTCACTTTGGGCCTCCGTGACGCCGTAGAGCGACTGGAGCGAGAGGGCTGGTCGGCCGACCTTGGCCAGGTCGACGAGGCGCTGATCGCCGACCTGCTAGCCGACCACGTTCGAGTCGCGACGCGCCGATCGATTTCGGCAATTGGCGGTGAGGGACGCGACCGACTCAACGCGCGGATCGGGGTTGTCAATCGAATTCTGGAGACCCTCCGCGAAGCGGCGGCGTTGGGCGCCGTGGACCAGGACGATTCCGTCGCCGCCCGTGGGGAGCTGCTTCGCGAACTTCGTGGACCAACGTTGGGAACGTCGACGCCCCCTCTGGTGCGACCGCATATCTCGCTTCGCGAAAGCGCGCTCCTCGTCAACGGTCATCGGGACTATCAAGTTGGTGCCGAGGTCGCTCGCGAGCTCGAAAGCGCTGATCGTGTAGATCTCCTATGCGCATTCGTTCGATTCGCCGGGATCAACGTGATTCGTCCCGAGCTTGAAGCGTTCGTCCGTCGCGGCGGAGAGCTCCGGGTGATCGCGAGCGTCTACACGGGCTCGACCGAGAAGCGGGCGCTCGATGACATCGTTGGCCTGGGAGGTCGAGTGAAGGTCTCTTTCGAGACCGACCAGACCAGGTTGCATGCCAAAGCCTGGCTGTTCGAGCGACGCACCGGGTTCCATACCGCGTATATCGGGTCGTCGAATCTGACGCGATCGGCCCTGGTTGAAGGGCTCGAATGGAACGTCCGGGTCAGTTCATCCGACAACGAGAACATCGTCGACCGCGTGCGAGCCACGTTCGAGCAGTACTGGAACGACGCCGCCTTCGTTTCCTACGATCCGGCGGTCAACGGCGATGTCTTGGCGGAGGCACTGGCTCGACAACAGTCTCCAGTCCCGGTGTCGTCGGTCGAACGGCTGATCGCCCTGGATCTCGATCTCAAGCCCCAACCCCACCAATCTCAGATGCTTGAGGAGCTGGCTGCCGAACGGAGCCGTGGCCACAATCGCAATCTCGTCGTGGCGGCGACCGGGACCGGAAAGACGTGGGTCTCGGCGTTTGACTACGCACGACTCCGTCAACAGGGATATGAGCGGCTCTTGTTCATTGCCCACCGAGACGAAATTCTCCGCCAAAGCCAGCTCGTCTTCCAGCTGGTGACCAGAGACGCCTCGTTCGGCGATCGACTCGCGGCTGGAGAACGGCCTGCGTCGATGGATCACGTGTTCGCTTCGATCCAGTCGTTGCACAAGATCGTTGAGCAGATCGATCCGAAAGGTTGGGACGTCGTCATCGTTGACGAGTTCCATCACGCTGAAGCGTCCACGTACAAACGGCTGCTTGAGCGTCTCGAACCCGCGTTTCTCATCGGTTTGACCGCGACGCCCGAGCGCGCTGATGGCGAGTCGATCCTTCATTGGTTCGATGACCGGATCGCCTGCGAGGTCCGCCTCTGGCAAGCCCTCGAACAGGGCCTCCTGGCCCCGTTTCACTACTTCGGCTCCCACGACGGAACGGACCTTCGAAGCCTCACATTCAGTCGCGGTCAGTACGCGGTCAGCGAACTCGAGGCGACCTACCTCTCGAATCGGGAGCGCGCTTCCCGAATTCTCCAGGCTGTGGACCACCACGTGGCGTCACCGCTCGCCATGCGCGCTCTAGGTTTTTGCGTCAGCGTCGCGCATGCACGGTTCATGGCGGAGCGGTTCAATGCCGCTGGATTCAAAGCCATCGCGCTTCACGGCGGGTCGGGCGCCGAAGAACGGATCGCGGCGGTCGTCCAACTTCGGCGAGGAGATCTTCAGGCGATCTTCACCGTCGACCTCTTCAACGAGGGAGTCGACATTCCGGAGGTCGACACCATCCTGCTTCTTCGCCCGACGGAGAGCGCCACCATCTTCCTTCAGCAACTGGGCCGAGGTCTCCGCCGAACGGAGGGCAAGAGCCTCCTCACCGTCCTTGATTTCATCGGCCAAGCGCATCGCGAGTATCGATTCGACGTGCGCTACCAGGCGCTGATCGGCGGAACTCGAAGACAGATAGCTCGGGCGGTCGAGGAAGGATTCCCGATCACGCCGCCTGGCTGCGCGATCCGGCTCGATCGGATCGCCCAGGACATCGTCCTGGAAAACCTGCGATCGGCGACATGGGCAAGCCGAAAGGCATTGGCGCAGGATCTAGCTCAACTACCGACGTCAAGTCGGCTGCCTGATTTCCTTCAGGCAAGCGGTCGAGACCTGGTCGATATTTACGCCCGGCCCGGCCAAGGCCACTGCTTCACGCAGCTTCGTGCAGTCGCGTTTCCTCGGATTGCCGCGTCCATCGGAGAGGACGACATCGATCGCGCATTCGGTCGAATCCTCCATGTCGACGACAACGAGCGATTCGACGCCTGGCGCGCCTGGCTCGCGAGCGACTCACCCCCACCGCTTGCACCGATCAGCACCAGAACCGGACGCCTCCAGGCGATGCTGTTCGCGGCGCTCGGCGGTCGAGGTATGCCTCTGGCGACGATGTTGACCCGCTTCGCGTCCATCTGGGCGGACGACTCGCGGCGCCAAGAGCTTTTCGACTTGCTCACCGTCCTGCGGGACAGGGCCCGCGCCGAAACACGGCCTCTCGAGGATTTGTCTTCACTCCCTCTTCAGAGTCACGCGACGTATGGCCTATATGAGATCGTCGCCGGATTTGGGCTGACGAGCCCGAGCGGCATCCTTCGGGATACTCGCGAAGGCGTTGTGCGAATCGAGGACGCTAAGATCGACCTCTTCTTCGTCACGCTCGAGAAGGCTGCCGGTGACTACTCGCCCACGACCCGCTATGAGGACTATCCGATCTCGCCAACGTTGTTCCACTGGGAGTCGCAGAGCACGACTAGCCCGGAGTCGAAAACCGGTCAGCGATACATCAATCACCAGGGCACCGCGAATCGGATCGTCCTTTTCGTCCGCGATCGGAAACGCGACTCGCGTGGCGAAACGGTCCCGTACTCCTGCCTCGGGTACGCCTCCTATGTCAGCCACGAATCGTCGAGGCCGATGCGCGTGACCTGGCGACTGGAGCGGGCGATGCCGGCGGGCTTCTTTCAAGAGGCGAAAGTCGCCGCTGGCTAACCGCTACCTCGGGCGTGCCCCGGTGATCGAGCCTGCCGAGCGGCCCTCCGGGTCGATCGCGCCGATGTCGGCGGCGGCGGTCGCGGCGACGCGCTCGGCGCGGTTGCGCTCGCCGGCGGCGCGTTGGGCGACCCGGATCCGGC
>JANMRJ010000859.1:0-1803 GCA_031370985.1 Acidimicrobiales bacterium | reverse complement strand
GGCCCCGGCCCGTTCGCTGATCAGCTCGTAGAGGTCATCAGCCTGGGTGGCACTGAAGGCTCTCATGGCGAAGTCGTCGAGTATGACCAGGCCCGGCCGCGCCCACCGGCGCAGGCGGGTCTCCCAGCTGCGGTCGGCATGGCCACCGGCCAGATCGGCCAGCAGCCGGGAGGTCTTGGTGAACACCACGCTGTAGCCCCGTCGGCAGGCGGCATGACCGAGGGCCTGGGCAATCATGGACTTCCCGACCCCCACCGGGCCGTGGAGCACGACGGACTCGCCGGCGTCGATGAAGCGAAGGGTGGCCAAGTCCCGGATGTGGGCGGCGGGGATCTTTGGGTTGTAGGAGAAGTCGAAGTCCTCGATGGCGGCCGTGGCCTCGAAGCGCGCCGCCCGCAGCCGTCGCTCCAGGGCCGCGGCGTCACGGCGGGTGATCTCGTCCTGGCACAGCACCTGGAGGAACTCGAGATGACCGAGCTCGCCGGCCTGGGCCTGGCCGAGACGGGCCTCCAGGGTGTCGAGCATCCCCGACAGGCGCAGCGTGGACAGGCTGGCCTCGAGCTGATGGGCCCGGGTCATGGCGCGCTCGGGGTGGCGAAGAGGGCCTCGGGGCCGTGTAGGTGCGCCGGAGCGTCCACGGCCTCGTCGGTCTCGGCACTTCCCTCGGACTCGGTGCCGGCGACCAGAATTCCCTTCACCGTGCGATAGGAGGGGTCGCCGACGGCGATGGCCCGGGCACAGGCAGCGTTGAGCCGCTCGGCGCTGTAGCGCTCGGCGAGGCGCACCACGCCTTGGGCCGAGCGCAGCCGGTGCAGGGCGTTGACCTCGAAGAGGGAAGCGATCACCACGGTGACCGAGGAGCCCAGCTCGGCGGCCTGCTTGCGGCACCACGTCGGCGTCCTCATGTAGAAGGCGACCTTCTCGGGCGGGTAGTCGTCCCAGTCGGTCCGCTTCCCCTTCTCCAGCCGGGCCCAGGTCTTGACCACCGACCCGTCGATGAACACCTCGACGGTGCAGTCGCCCTCCCGGGCGTCGACGTGGCGGCCGATGTAGCGCCACGGCACCGAGTACAGCGATTTTCCCACCCTGATGTGGCAGTCGGGGCCGACCTTGGGTGTGGACCAGCCGGCCAGCTCGAAGACGGCGGGCGGCAGGGCGATCAGTGCCTCGGCCTCGACGGCGGAGAACACCACGAGCGGCTCGGCGCCCTCCAGGCTGCGGTGGTGGCGCCGCCCGGCGACCTTCATGCACCAGTCCAGCGCGTCGGCCTGCATGTGGGCCTCGTCACGCCACTCCCGGCCTCGCCACATGGAGTCGCGCACGTAGGGCATCGGTCGCTCGACGCGTGGCTTGTCCTTTGGCTTCAGTGCCCTCGCCGGGTCTACGAGGCACCCGTAGTGGGCGGCCAGATCGGCATAGGAGCGGTTGATCTTCGGGTCGTAGAGGTCGGGCCGGTCGACCCCGGTGGCCAGGTTGTCCGGCACAAGACGGCGAGGAGCACCTCCGAAGAAGGCGAAGGCGGCCACATGGGCGGCCACCCACGACCGGGAGTCGAGGCGCAGCACCGGTCGCACGAACATGTGCCGGGAGCAGGCCAGCACCATCACGAAGGCCCACACCCGGCGCACCTTCGCTGTGGCCGGGTCCAGCCAGGAGCCCAGGTGGCCGTAGTCGATCTGGGCTTCCTCGCCAGGCTCGACATCGGGGCGCAGCACCGTGACCCGGTCCCGCAATGACTCGTCGGGGAACTCCGAGACGACGAAGCGCCGGAAGCTGGAGATGCCCACCGCCAGCCCGTGTTCG